>JAYTWC010000001.1:0-2405 GCA_043743635.1 Verrucomicrobiota bacterium
GAGCAGTTGCTTTTGTCTAATGCTTTTGGTTTATCCATCGGTATCTTGCTTCGAGGACTTTCACCCCTTCAGTTCACTCCCATGCCAGGCACACACCAGGCGCTACAGCACAACGCCTATGATCACGTCCGTCCTTTTAATCTCTGCTCGCCAGTACGGCGTGGCTGACCTTAGCTCTGAGGACATCCGTCGATAAGGCAGGCCGAAGAGGCAGGCCGAAGGGGTCAAACCCTAATGTTTGTGGTCGACGGAGGTTGGCGTGCGCGGCTGAGCTGAATTCGCAATGGCTCGAAAATTGAGATTGGAATACCCCGGAGCGATGTACCACGTGACCAACCGTGGAAACTACCGCGCGGCGATTTTTGCAGAGGAGAATCAACACTGCTGTCCAAAACAGCGGTAAAATGGGCTGATTGAGGGAGAGCGTCCTCTGGAGGGCGGGGAAAGTGAAAATATGGTTTTAAGAAAACGCCTTCATCTTTTCCTGCCGAAACAATGTGGGCAGGAAAGGTCTGGCACATAATGCGGGTGACGCTGCTCGTCCTCGGTCAATGGCATCTGGCAAACAAAGCAAAGGGCAGAATTCGTTTCTTTTAGTTCAGGATTCAATCCTACCCGCTGGTCAAAAACGAAACACTCACCGTCATAGTGGGCTCCTCCGCACTCCTCGAAATACTTCAGGATCCCGCCATCGAGCTGAAAGACCTTAAACCCTTCGCGCTCCATAAAGGGTCCGGCTTTCTCGCAACGAATTCCCCCCGTACAAAACATCACGATAGGCTTTTTCTTTAGTTCGGGTTTCAAACGTCGGACAGCATCCGGAAAATCCCTGAAGTTTTCTATCCCGGCCGGCACCGCACCACGAAAGGTACCCATGTGGACTTCGTAGTCATTGCGCGTGTCGAGCAACGTGATCTCACGCCCGTCATCGAGCCATTGCTTCAGCTCACGCGGTGACAGCTTGGCCGAAGACCGGCGAGCCGGATCAATGCCTTCAACACCAAATGCGATGATCTCTTTCTTGATTTTCACCAGCATGCGGTTGAACGGCTGCTCTGCACTTTCGCTTTCCTTCGGAGCAAGATCCTCAAGCCCCGGAACCGTCCTCAATTCCCCCAGCAACGCGTCCACAGCTAATCGCTCGCCAGCGACAAAGAAATTGATCCCCTCTGCGCTCAACAAAATAGTGCCCTTGAGACCGCACGCCTGCGCGAGAGCGAGTAAACGCTGCCGCAACGCGGGCAGATTTTCGAGTAGCGTGAATTTGTAACAAGAAAGGTTGATGAACATAGGTGTGTGCCCGCAGCGCGACAGCCGTGGAGTTGGCGACAGAATTCAAGATCCCTCCAAAGACAAATCCGCGCCCACAATCGCCATAACCTGATCCCGTCAGTCGCATCGGTTGTCATTAGGCGAAGACTGCCTTTCTTACAGGATGCGTTTCATCCTGACCACCCTGGCGTTTTTGGCGCTCGCCCTCGCCACCTCGGCTCAAATCACCCGCGTCGCCAACACCACGCTCGCATTCCCCCAGACCCCGCAAGCCTTCGGCTACACCGCCGAGGCCACCTTCCCCGGAGTCACTTTTAATCAACCACTTGCCATCACTACGGTGACCGGCGAGACCGACCGGCTCTTCGTGGTTGAATAAACGGGCGCCATTCAAGCCGTCACCGACCTCGCCTCCGCACCGACCAAACAGGACCTAGCCAAAAGGGTCAAATTTTGCACTTTTTAGTAGGTGGCAGTTAGTTCGTTCTTTCAATCCGATCCAAGCGGCACAGGCCACGCCAGCACAGCTGACATGTCCTCTGCTTCGCCCTTCCAACCGCTTGCGCGGCTTGCGATCCAATGAAGTGCGTACGTGCCGGGCGGCGGCGTTACCAAGCTCCACGTCAGGCAACTCCCCGCCGGTAACTTCCCGCCATCATCCGCCCATCCGCGTCAGCGTTTGATTTTTCCCCGAATCCCGTGTTTTTCATACACGTGGCTCTGCCTCCTCAAAACACCGACACGCTAACTGGCGTCCTCGAACGCATCGTTTTTCTCAACGAGGAGAACCACTACACCATCGCCGAATTCCGTCGCGACGACAACGACCAGAAAACCACCATCGTCGGCCCGCTCCCCGGCGCCCAATGCGGCGAAACCCTCCACCTGCGCGGACAATGGACCAAGCACATCCAGCACGGCGACCAGTTCAAAGTCGACTCCTTCAAAGCCGAACTACCCTCCAGCGTCTACGGCATTCGCAAATACCTCGGTAGCGGCCTCGTCCCCGGCATTGGAAAAGTTTACGCCAATAAAATCGTCGACGCGTTCGGCACCGACACCTTTCGCGTCCTCAGCGATGAATCCGCCCGCCTGCGCTCCGTGCCCGGCATCGGCAAGGGCCGCACCGCCGC
>JAYTWC010000002.1:0-2284 GCA_043743635.1 Verrucomicrobiota bacterium
CGTACTTGCCGGCGGTATTGCGCACGATTTCAACAACCTGCTCACGCCGTTACTTGGTTACGCCAGTCTCGCCCGTTTGGACCTGCCTGAAGATTCGCCTGTGCAGCAAACCCTCAACAAGATCGAGAAATCCACCGAACGTGCCGCCGCACTTTGCCAGCAGATGCTCGCTTATGCCGGCCGAAATCCCCTCTCTTTCAGCGAGATCAACCTCTCCCAATTGATCGAGGACACCTCGCAGTTGCTTCGTGTTTCAACCGGCAAAAAACGCTCGCTCGAATTCGACCTCACGAAACCGCTTCCACGCATCACAGCAGATTCCATCCAGATGCGCCAAATTCTGATGAACCTCGTGCTTAACGGCTCCGAGGCCATTGGCGAAAATCCTGGTAAAATCACCGTGCGCACACGCGAAGAGACCATCGACAAAACGACCTTGGCCGCTCGTTTTCATGGACGCGAACCCGCTCCCGGAAGTTATGTTGTCCTCGAAATCGAAGACACGGGATCAGGGATGACACCCGAGGTCTACGCGCGTATTTTCGAACCCTTCTTCAGCACTAAATTTTCGGGTCATGGCCTTGGACTTGCCGCTGTCCTCGGCATCGTCAAATCGCACAACGGCGCGATTCAGGTCAAAACTGCCCAGGGCAAAGGCACGCTCTTCCGACTCTTTTTCCCGGCGCTCAAGGCTCCCACGAAAGTAACGAACTTGCCCTTTGCTCTAACCGGCCCCTGGCAGGGATCCGGTACCGTGCTCATTGTCGACGACGAGCCGGATGTGTGTAGCGTCCTCACTCGCGCGCTCGAGGTTTCCGGTTTTAAATCCGAGGTCGCTGCCGATGGGATGGAGGGAGTGGAGTATTTTAAAAAGCACTCAGGCGACCTCCGCTTGGTTCTTCTTGATCTCACCATGCCACGTATGGACGGCGAACAAGCGTTCCATGAAATGCACCGCATCAACCCCAATGTACCGGTAATCCTCATGAGCGGTTATTCGCAAAAACTGAGCCTCGATCGTTTCACCGAAGCCAAGCCCGCAGCCTTTCTTTCAAAGCCCTTCGATTATCGCGGCCTTCAAGCCTGCTTGCGACAACTTCCTGCTTTCCGAAACGGCTAAACCGCTCCAAATCTTTCGAACGCAAAACAGGCGCAGCCAATCGGCCGCGCCTGTTTGTTTTAAGAGGTTAGAGTTATCTGATTAGAACGTGTACATCACCTCGGCCCGAACGAAGGTGATGGTGTCCTTATGGGTGTAATAATCGCCCAAGAGACTTGCTTCGGCAAAGAGCAGGCCGCTGATCGATTTCGTGAACTTCTGTTTAGCGATCACTTGAAACATATGACCACGGAAATTGCTGTCACGACTGTAAAGGCTCGCATTCGACGTGCGAGTGGGAGTTTTTTCCGGCGCAAACATCGCAAAATACGACGTGGCAATCGAACCATCCTTTATCGGCGAAATCGTCCAAGTAGCACCCAAACGGCCGAGGTTTTGGTACTGCGAAGGGCGTCCGCCTGATTCAGCGGAAAAGGCAACCGCCCATGTTTCACCCACGCGCGGATAACGGCCCCAAAGGACGTCGAACATTTCATCTTTGCCGATGCTCTTTGGATCGTCACCAGAGAGGTATTCGCCCAGCAGCGTAACTTGATTGCTGAGTTTGTCTTTGAAGATATAAGTGAGTTTGGCAATGCCGCCGTAAGCCGCGACATCGCACTCGCCCATGATCGTCATTGGATAACGAACAGGCAGATCGCGGTGACCCCATTGATAGGCTCCTTCCGCCGTGTACTGCCAGTGATCCGAAGGTGTTCCGGCAATCCGAAGGCCAAGGGTGTTGGTATCGCCGTTATTTCCCGCGCTGGAAACCTTATGGTCCTCCTTGTACATAAAATAACCGTCGAGCTGAATGTTTTTCAGTAGCTTGTTGGACGCATATAGAATTGCGCCCACTTCGTCCTGCTCGGTAACAACGTACGTGCTCGGGCGGCCGACCATCGGGCAATCATCTTTCGGATGCGCCTGCTCGCCGAAAACCATAACGTCGAACTTTGTTTTGATGCTCTTAACGTCAATCGTGGCGCGCGCTCCGTCGAAAAACGTCGTCCACGAACCATCAACCGGCGTGCCGTCACCGACCAACCATTGATCGCCAAGCTGAATGTCCTGACGGCCGACGACCAAAGTCACCGGTGCGCTCACCGATTGCGACGTGGCCCACTTCACAAAAAGATTGTCGACCAGGGCGTACTTCCATTCGCGCCCTTCAGAAGCCACGGT
>JAYTWC010000003.1:0-2497 GCA_043743635.1 Verrucomicrobiota bacterium
GCTGCCAGCTACACCATCGCCATTGCCGGCGAAGCCGCCGTTCCAATTCAACTCACCATCGCTAAAAACAGAACCGTCTACATTCGCATCAACGTCCACTCCTCTCCCGTCTCCAGCGAATTATATCCCTCGATCGTCGATTCCACGACCGCGAAACGTGAATTGGCCTCATGCACCTATGCCGAGCCTGAGTATTCTTCAATCGCCGCCACCCAGGCCGCAGAGACGCCCGGTATTAACCCACCTCTTCGCGTCTTGCTCACCTACAAAGGCCATGCATTCGAAGAGGAAAAAATCTTCGCACTCTGGGACGCTTGGCAAAACCAGGGCCTGCTCACCTACACGCGCTGCCCGCTGCCTGACGATGCCGCACGCCTAGAACCATCTGCCACCGCTAGTTTCGACGTGCTTGTCATGTACGACATGGTTCTTGAAATCACTCCCGAACAACAAGCCGCCTTTCTCGCTCTGCTCAACCAGGGAATCGGCGTCGTCTCGCTCCACCACAATCTCGTCGCCCACGAAAAATGGCCGCTCTGGCGCGACATCGTCGGCGGCCAGTTCCTCCGCGCCAACGAAACCATCGCCGGCAAAAACTACGAAGCCTCCGTCTTCGAACACGATGTCTGGCTTAAGATCGGTATTCCCGACCCAAAACACCCGATTACGCGCGGCGTCGAACCTTTCTACATCTTCGACGAGAGCTACGGGAAGATCTACCACGCACCCGACATCAAGGTCGTGCTTACCACCGACCGCGCAGGCAATGACCACGAAATTGCCTGGACAAAATGGTTCGGCAACAGCCCGGTTTTCTACTTCCAGCTGGGCCACGATTCGCACGCCTGGACGCATCCGCTTTACCAAAAGATCATTTTACAAAGCCTGCGCTGGGTCGCCAATGAAGCGAACCAGCGCAGGAGCCCTAATACTCCAACCCAAAAATAGTTTGCACGAGCTTCAGTTCACGCCGCTGGTTTGTCTGCGCTCCCGACCAACCGCGTCACCAACGTCGTCAAGCGATCCTCGGTCAGCATACTGTTCCGCTTCAAAACACGGTAGACGCGAGCACGAGAAGCGCCTTCTTTCCGACCGGCCTCGCCTGCCGCAAGATTGGCGGCATTGAGCTGAACGCGTCTCGCCACTCGTCTCATAAATTCTGCCGCCGCCGCCCGATTTTGCCGGGCGATCAGATTTCGTTGCGCCAATTCCGCCACCGCCAATTCCACGTTTTCTGCAAACAGCGCGATCACTTCCATAACGGCTTCCAAGTCGCTTCCCGCGATCAAACCCCGCTGGAAAAACACGTTGGCGCACTCCCGGCCCAACATCGGGCTCACCATTCTAAAGTGAGGCTCTCGTTCAAAGGGAAGGATCATGGCGCCAGTGTTTTTTGAGCTACAATCATTGCTATACTACTTTTCCCAAAAAACCTTCGTCCGTTACAAAAAATCCGCACCCGCCGACTCAACGCAACCCAACCGGTGGGTTAAGAACAACGCGGCTCTGCCGTCATTTTTGCCATCCGCCAGCGATACAGCGTCACGCCGACCGCACAGAACCCAAGAAACACCGTTTGCGTGACAGCAAGCGACATTGTCGTTCCCCAAACCAGCGGCGCCAGGACCGAGATGATGGCGTTGCCCCCAGCCTGAATAAAACTCTGGCACGACGCCGCCAGGCCGCGTTGTTTCGGAAATAGATCAAGCGCCATGATCGTCAAACTGGGCAACGAAAGCGACATCCCCAACGTGTAGACAAAAATCGGCACCACACTCCACGGCACGCACGGCGACATGTACGCATTAAGCAACAAATTCAACCCACTCGCCACCGCCATAATGCCGCAACCCAGCACGACCGTTTTGATCGGCCTGATACGCCCGGCCACACGCCCGGACAGCGTGGCGCCTCCCACCAGCCCAAGCGTAACCGGGCCAAATAACCAAAGAAAGTCCGTTTCGCTCACATGCAGGTGTCGCATCAGGAACACCGGCGCCGACACGACGTAGATGAAAAGTCCCGCAAACCCCGTCGCCGACGCGAGGCAAATACAGACGAAGGGCAAATTCGTCCAAACACTCCAATAGGCACGCGCGAGATAGGCCGGGTGAAACGGCTGCCGCCGCTCCACGCTCAACGTCTCTGGCAACGCCCGCCAACACCACCAGCCCACGGCCGCCGCAAACACCGTCATAAATACAAACACCGAACGCCAACCAAACCAATGATGCAACCAGCCTCCGATCACCGGCGCCACCGCCGGAGCCACCGCGAAGATGATCGTGACCAACGCCATCATGCGTTGCGCCTCCGCGCCCTGAATCACGTCGCGAATAATCGCACGACCAATGACCATGCCCGCTCCGGCCGTGAGCCCTTGCAACGCACGACAAAACAGCAACGCGCCAAAATTCGGCGCGATCGCACAGCCAGCCGACGCGACGACAAACAGCCCCAACAAAACCAACACCACTCGCCTCCGCCCAAACGCATC
>JAYTWC010000004.1:0-8377 GCA_043743635.1 Verrucomicrobiota bacterium
GATCCCGATCGACGCGATCCCTGACCTCTCGGAGAATCAGGTGATTGTTTATGCCGACTGGCCCGGTCGCTCGCCGCAGGAGGTTGAAGACCAGATTACTTACCCGCTCTCGGTTTCGTTGCAGGGTCTCGCTGGCGTAAAAACCGTGCGCGCCACTTCGATGTTCGGGTTTTCTTTTCTTACCGTTATCTTCGACGACAAAATTGAAAACTATTTCGCCCGCACCCGCGTGCTCGAACGTCTGAACTCGCTGGGGAATCTTTTGCCAGAAGGAATAACTGCCCGTCTCGGCCCCGATGCCACCGGCCTCGGCTGGGTTTACCAATATTATTTGAAAGACGAATCCGGCCAGCAGGACCTCGGTTCGCTACGCACATTGCAGGACACCTTTGTCCGCTACCAACTCGCGGCCGTTCTCGGTGTTGCCGAGGTTGGGAGTATCGGTGGGTTCGTTCGTCAGTACCAGGTCGAAGTCTCGTCGCTGAAGTTGAAACAATTCGGCGTGCCGCTTGGTGAAGTTATGGACGCGCTGGCTGCCAGCAACGCCAACGTCGGCGGCAAAACCATCGAGGAAAACGGCGCCGAGTTCGTCGTGCGGGGTGTCGGCCTCGTGCAATCTCCGGCCGATCTCGAATCGGTGCCGCTCATGCCGCGCAACGGCACGCCACTCTACTTACGCGACGTCGCCCGTGTGCAGATTGGCGGTGATTTCAGGCGTGGCACACTCGACGTCAATGGCCGCGAAGTGGTTGGCGGTATCGTTGTGATGCGGTACGGCGAGAACGCCTACAAGGTCATCAACGACGTCAAAGCCAAACTCGCCGCCATCGCGCCCGGCCTGCCAAAAGGCGTCACTGTCGCGTCATTCTACGACCGCAGCGATTTGATCGAGCGCGCGATCGACACGCTTAAGCATGCGCTCACCGAGGAAATCATCCTCGTGACACTCGCGCACATCCTCTTCCTCTTTCACTTCCGCAGCATCTTGATCGTCACGCTGCCACTGCCTGCCTCGATTCTGATTTCATTTATCCTTATGAAACAGTTCGGCATTCCGTCGCACATCATGTCGCTGACGGGTATCGCCATTTCCATCGGTGTTCTCGTCGATGCCGGCATTGTGATGACGGAAAACGTGATCCGACATTGCGAGATCGCCGAGGAGCATTTGAAGCGACGGCTCACGGCGGCGGAAACTTTTAAGGAGACACTCGACGCCGCGACGCAGGTTGGACGTCCAATGTTCTTCTCGATGGCGATTATTATTCTAGCTTTCGTGCCGGTGTTTTTGCTTAGCGGCCAGGAAGGGAAACTTTTTCACCCGCTCGCGTACACCAAATCTTTCGCGCTCCTCGGTGCGACGATCCTGGCAATTACCGCCGTCCCTGTTTTTTGCACACTGCTTGTGCGCGGTCCGTTCAAGCCGGAGCATGAGAATTGGTTGATGAAGTTTCTCCTGAAGGCCTACAACCCGTCACTCGACTGGGCTCTCACGCATCGCAAAACCGTGCTCACGCTGGCCTTCACGTTGCTCAGTACGTGCCTCGTGATCGCTTTTGGTCTGCCCCGTGCCGCTAACAATTGGTTGCGCGAACACAACGCACCGCGTGTGGCGAAATTGACTGCTGGTTTCGGCAGCGAGTTCATGCCGACACTCGAAGAAGGCTCACTGCTTTTCATGCCGGTGCTTTTGCCCGCAACCTCGCTCACGGAAGTGAAACGAATCATGGCTTGGCAGGACAAGGTCATCAGCCAGAACCCCTACGTTGTCTCTGTCGGCGGCAAGCTTGGCCGTTCCGAAACCGCCACCGATCCAGCTCCGATCGAGATGATCGAAACCACGATCATGCTGAAGCCACAGAAGGACTGGAAGCCCGGCGTGACCAAACAGCAAATCATCGGAGAACTCATTGAGCAGCTCACCCAGGTGCCTGGCTACGTGCCCGGTTTTCTTCAGCCAATCGAGAATCGTATTCTGATGACCAGTACAGGCATTCGCGCCCAGGTCGGCGTGAAACTCTTTGGCGACAATCTCGATGCGTTGCAGAAAAAAGCCTTCGAGCTGGAGCGCATCATCACCCGCATTCCTGGTGCCACCGGCGTTGCACCGTCGCGGGTACAAGGAAAACCGTACCTTGAGCTAGAGGCAAATCGTGCGACGATGGGCCGCTATGGGCTACGGATCGCCGATCTTTTCCGCTACGTCGAAACAGGTCTCGGCGGCACTACAGTCGCCACGACGATCAAAGGGCGCGAACGCTGGCCGATCCAAGTCCGTCTCGACCGCGAGGATCGTGACGACCTTGAAAAACTTGGCGACTTGCTCATTCCCACGCCGTCCGGTGCGCACGTTCCGTTGCGCCAACTTGCCGAGATCAAGCGCGTGATCGGTCCGAACGAAATCGCCAGTGAAAACGGCCGCCTGCGCGTTTTCGTGCAAGCCAACGTCAACGAGCGTGATCTCGGCGGCTTCGTGGACGAGATCAAAGAGCGCGTATCCAAGGAACTGATACTCGATCCCGGCATGACCATTGAATACAGCGGGCAATACGAGAACCAGATCCGCGCTCGCGAGACGCTCAAGATTGTTTTCCCTGTCGTGCTGTTGATCATCTTCGGACTGTTGGTGATCACCTTTCATTCCATCGCCGAAGCTGCACACGTGATTCTCGCCGTGCCTTTCGCGCTTACTGGCGGCGTATTGCTTCAGTATTTCATGGGCTTCAATTTCAGCGTCGCGGTCTGGGTTGGTTACATTGCACTGTTCGGTACGGCGATTCAGACTGGCGTGGTCATGGTTGTTTATCTTGAAGAAGCCGTAGCCAAAAAACGCGCCGACCTCGGTCGCGAGCTCAATCATGCCGAACTCATCGCCGCCATCAAAGCCGGCGCTCGTCTGCGTCTCCGGCCCAAAGTCATGACCGTCGCCACCACCGTCGCTTCGCTCTTGCCGATCTTCTGGAGTCAGCGCACCGGAATCGAGGTCATGCAGCCGTTGGCCGCGCCCGTGGTCGGCGGTATGTTGTCCAGCCTGGTGCACATCCTGATCGTGACGCCGGTTATCTTTGCCTGGCTGCGCGAGCGTAAAATGGCTCCCGCCTAGGCAGGTTGATTTGTAAAGTTCACTGATAAGCGACTCTTCCTAATAATACGCATTCATGATGCCACTGCGGCGAAAGGCGCACCGGCAGCACGACCGGTTTGTAAAGAGGCCCTATTAAGCGCAGTTATTGCGTCATCCTTTGCAAGAAATGCGCAGTAAAAAGCTTGTCGTTCTGTCAATCTGAACATTGAGCTAAACCTACACCCAAGCCTGCCGAATCTACCCCCACCGCCCAATGACTAAAAATCCACGTAGTTGGCCTAAGAAACCATTTATCTTCGGAGGCGTAGCCCTGTGGGCGGCACTCCTTATCTCTTGTACCATGGTGGATCGCACGGTTGTGGCGCCTCCGCACATCGCTGGAGCCACGTTCGTTGGCGAAAAGGAATGTGCGCAATGCCACGAAGAAACCGTTAAGGATTTTGACAGTGCCACGCACGCCAAGCTCATGGTTCAGGGCGAAAACGCCAAGGGCCAAGGCTGCGAAAGCTGTCACGGTCCGGGCAGCAAACACGTCGCTGCAGGCGGCGGCAAAGGCTCGATCGTCAACCCAGGCAAATCGCCTGAGGCCTGTTTCCAGTGCCATCTCGATAAGCGCGGCGAATTCAGTCTTCCGCACAGCCATCCCGTGATGGCAGGCAAGATGAGCTGCACCGATTGTCATGACCCGCATAAGGGCAACGCGATTAAGGGCGGCGCCAGCAGCCTCAAGGGTGAAAGCGATACCTGCACCAAATGTCATACGGCTCAAAAAGGCCCGTTTGTTTTCGAACATAACGCCATGCGAGAAGGCTGCGTCTCGTGTCATAACCCACACGGCGCGGTTAATCAGAAAATGCTCCTCGAGCGCGACGCCAACCTCTGCTTGAAGTGCCACCTAGAGCACCCAGTCGCAGACGGCAACGGCACGATCGTTGTAGGTGCGATCGCCAATGAAGACCACACGGGTCTTTCCAGTGGCGTACCTGGCACATCGCGTATGAATCGCGGCACGTGCTGGAGCTCGGGCTGCCATGAAGGCGTCCATGGTTCCAACATTAACTACCACTTCCGTCCTTAACCGCCGACCAGCCAAGCCATGCAATCCTATACAAACTTCTTCCGTACCGCCGGTCTGGTCGCCAGCACGGCGTTTGCTCTCACCGTAGCCAATGCAGCCGATGCTGAAAAACCGGCGGCGGACAAGGATCCTTTGTCGGTTCCGACCGAGAATTCCATTACCATCACAGGTCAGACGGCCAAAGTGAAAGGTGATAAATCCGCCTATCAGGCTGAAAATTGGACCGCGAAAAACGGTTTTGCTGGAATCGAGGATTTTCAGTTCTCCGACGATCCGGCCAAAGATGTGACCGTTAAAGCGGATGGGCATCTCCTCGCTGGTCAGGATGATTATTTGGCGCACTTCAATGTTGCGAAAACCGATATCGGTTCTGTCGATGTCGGCTACAAAAGCTTCCGGACTTACTACGACAACGCCGGCGGCTTTTTTCTTCCGACTGAAGGCAGCTGGCTGCCGATCTTTGCTCAAAACCTGTATGTTGATCGCAGTAAGTTTTGGGCTGAAGCCAATCTCCTGTTGCCGAACATGCCGGTCGTGACAATCCGTTATACGAACGAACTTCGCAAAGGACGCAAAGAAACCACGATCTGGGGCGCCTCGGATTTCACTGGCCTCTCGGCCCTGTCGAACTCAACGAGCCAGGCATCCCGCTATATTGCGCCGGGCTATCTCGAACTCGCTGAACGCCACCAAGCTTTGGAAGGCATCGTCAAAAAGACTTTTGGGAAAACCACGGTTGAAATCAGTGCGGTGGGGGATCAGGTGGACAATCTTAATACCAAGGTCGGCAATCGTTATCCTGGTCAGCTCAAGATCCCGGCTATTGCCGCTTCTCCGGTCACGACGGTTACACCCGCAACCATTCAGAGCTTTAACAATGCTGCTGTCGCGTATGATCGTCTCAATAATAAGGTCACCAGTTACACGGCGAGTGCCAAGGCCGAGACCGTATTTAGTGCCAAGCTCAAGGCCTTTGCCGGCGTGAGCTACTCGACCGTAAATAGCGATTTCACTGAAGAGCGTCCTTTATATACCAATACGCCTTATGGTACGCCTGCCACGAACTTCGTGACCGCTTATAGCTCCCAAGCGCAAGGGCTCCTCGGTACTGCAAAAATCAATACCCTTACCGCAAATGTGGGTCTTGAATATAAACTCGCCAATAATCTTTCGAGTGAACTCGTGATCAAGGGTGAGGATCGCTACGCCCATGCTGACGATACTTATCAGACCGTTGGTTCACCGGCGGTTTCAGCAACCGGCGTTGTCACGCCTGCGGCACCCGCAAACCTCGCCGCAGCTTCTCACTCTGCTGAAAAAGCGCTCACGCCTGAACTCAGTCTGCGCTACACCGGTATCAAGGGCATGTCTTTGTATGGAACAGTTGAATACCGCCGCGTCAGGGGCGACGAAAGCGTCACTGCTCAATACAACACCGTGACCACGTATGCCAAGCCGACCTATAGCGACGTTAGCGAAAACCACGGTCGTTATACTTTTGGCGCGAATTGGGCGGTGACCAGTTTCCTCACGCTGCGTGGTGAAACCTTCTACAAGGACCATCAAAATGATTTCCGCTACAACACCAATTCCACTGCATTTTACCTGCTTGGATATAAGGTGAAAGGTGCTCGCCTGAGTGCTACTTTTAAGCCGACACCCACGATGTCCTTGACCACGCGTTATGTCTATCAGACCGGCAAGATGGATACCGAATCGGCCGTTACAGCCAATTTTCAGTCTATGGACAGCACGAGCCATAATCTTGGCGCGACGTTCGACTGGACCCCGATCAAGCAGTTCTACATGCAGTTCAATCTGAATGCTGTTTTTGATATGACCAGCACTGCATATCCCGTTGCCGGTGCGGCCACTGCGACCACCAGCGGCAATAATGCTCAACGTAACGCGGATAATAATTATCTGACTGGCAGTGTCATCGCTGGGTTCGTGGTCGATAAAGTGACCAATGCCGAAATTCAGTACGCTCAATACCGCGCCGATAATTTTAAGGCGGATTATTCCGTGCTTGGAATGCCCTATGGCATGAGCGAGACGAATGATACCGTGACCGCCGGAATCAAGCGCAAGCTCACCGACAAGCTCATCGTCAACGTCAAGGTTGGGTATATGAAAAGCGAAAGCGCTACGACCGCCAATCGGGCTAATTACACCGCCAAGGTTGCTTACGTTTCATTGCAGCGGGCGTTCTAAGACTCACGGTTTCTAAACTCGAAAACTCAGCACCCCGAATATGAAGAAGCTCCTCGCGACCGCTATCACTGGAATCGCTCTATTAACCGCCGCATCGGCCTTTGCCGCTGATGCCAAGGAAAACTGGGAACAGCTTTGCGCTAAATGCCATGCGGTTGATGGTTCGGGTAACTGCAAGATGGGCAAGAAGCTCAAGGTGAAGGATTATTCCGATGCCAAAGTTCAAGCTGAGTTCACCGATGAACACCTGGTCAAGGTAACGCTTGAGGGCTCCACGAAAGACGGAAAAGAACTCATGAAGGGTTTTAAGGACGATCTTTCGCCGGTTGATGCCGCTGCCCTCGTTGCCTATATTCGTCAGTTGAAAAAATGAGGCGTGTCAGCTGGAAACGTGCTGATTACAGACTGTACAAAAACTAAAAACAGAAGCATCTTTTAAATCATCACCCCGCGATCGTTCCGTTGAATGTCGCGGGGTTTTTTTAACCCAAAAATCGCAGGCTTATACCACCCATAACCAGACCTTTTGCACCATGAAAAAATCATCTCTCGCTTTAGCAGCTTTGCTCTTCTCTCTCGGCACCAGCTTCACTTTTGCCGAATCCGCGTCTGAAATCTGGACGGCTCAATGTGCCAAATGCCACGGAGCAGACGGCGCTGGCAAAACCAAAGTCGGTGCGAAACTCAAGCTGAAGGATTACTCCGACGCCAAAGTTCAGGCCGAGATGAAGGATGCGGATATAGCCAAAGCGATCAAAGAAGGCATCAAAGAAGGTGACCGCGAAAGGATGAAAGCCTTCACCGATATCCCTGATGCCGATGTGACCGCCCTCGTCGCCTACATCCGCACCTTTAAGAAATAGGTCGCGCGCAAAAGAGATAGGACGCGCCCGCCGGTCGCGCCGACCGGCCCTACCTCTTATCACCTATCCCTTAAAACTTATCACCAACCTCCCATGACCGACAATACACCCGCCCCGATCCCGCTCAGGCGTTCCATCTGGCGCAATTGGATCAGTCTGGCGGGTGCGGTCATCGCCATTGGCAGTTTCTTTTCGTTTTTGTTGCTGTTCGCCTTTGGTATTTTTGCGGGCGAACACAGCAATCCCTACGTTGGCATTCTGTCGTATGTGGTCGCGCCTGGCTTTTTGTTGCTGGGCCTTAGCCTGTTGTTCTTTGGTGCATGGCTCAGCCGGCGTCAGCAAAAGCGTGATCCTGATGCTCCTCCGGCCCAGCTTAGTATCGATTTGGAAAGTCCCCGTGATCGCAAACGCCTGGTTTGGTTCGCGCTGGGCACGATGACCTTTTTGCTTTTTTCCGCCCTGGGCAGCTTCCAGACCTACCACCTCACGGAGACCGTGGAATTCTGCGGCAAGGTTTGTCACGAAGTGATGAAGCCCGAGTTCGTCGCCTACCAAAATGGCATGCACGCGAAAGTCGCCTGTGTGGAATGTCACGTCGGCAGCGGCGCCGGTTATTATCTGGCATCCAAGGTCAACGGTGCCCACCAACTCTGGGGTGTCATCAGCGGAAAATACCAAAAGCCCATACCAACTCCCGTATCCAATCTTCGCCCCGCCCAGGACACCTGCGAAAAATGCCACTGGCCGCAGCGCTTCTCTGGCAATCTTGAGCGTACCTATAACCACACGCTGGCGGGAGCCGATGGCAAAACCTTTACCGTGCGCTTGCTTCTTCATGTCGGCGGTGGCGATTCACAGCATGGTCTTGTGGGTGGCATCCACTGGCACACCAGCAAAGAGCATCGCGTGGAATACTACGCGGAAGATGAGCAGCGCCAAAAAATTCCGTGGGTTCGAGTTAGTGGACCTGATAGCACTGCCACAGTCTTTCAATCACCGGAATTCAAGGGCTCACCTGATGCAGCGAAGATCCGGACAATGGACTGTCTTGATTGCCATAATCGTCCAGCCCACCGCTACAAATCTCCTAATGAAGCGGTCGATCAGGCTCTTTATCTCGGGAAAATAGATCCGAAG
>JAYTWC010000005.1:0-6911 GCA_043743635.1 Verrucomicrobiota bacterium
GAACTCGCCGAGGTAGAATTCTTCCGTAAACGCTGGAATCCAGGCCTTGGGCAAAAAATCTCTGCCGTCCTCCTGCACCCGACGGCGTCAGTCTTTCGCAATTGCAACACCGCCGACCTCGCGGCATGCCTAACCAACACCAACCTCCTTTCGTCATCTGCGGCAGCCAAACAGATGCTCTTTCATTTCAGCGGCGACGCCTGGCTCGGTATCCATCTTGGCATGACCGGTAAGCTCACCGTGCAACCCGCGAAATTCGTGCCACGCAAACACGACCACCTCGTTCTACGCCAACGCAACCGTTCTCTCGTCTTTAGCGATCACCGCATGTTCGGCAGCGTCCAATTTTCCACCGGCCCATCTGCGCCGAACTGGTGGACGTCCATCGCTCCGGCCATTCTATCGGACGCTTTCACTACCGACGCCGTCACCGCCTTTCTCCACCGCCGCGCCCGCTCGCCGATCAAAGCCGTCCTGCTCATGCAAGAACGCTTTCCTGGCATCGGCAACTGGATGGCCGACGAAATCCTCTGGCGCGCAACGATCCATCCGAAACAACTCGCAGGCACACTTTCGCCCCTGCAAATCAAAACCCTTCATCGCGAATGTCGCTGGGTCTGCCGTCAGGCCCTGAAGATTATCGGCGGCGAAAGTGATTCTCTGCGCGATCCACCTCGGTCGTGGCTATTTCCTCACCGCTGGCAAGACGGCGGCCGTTGCCCAAAAACCGGCGTGTCACTACTACGCGAAACCATCGCAGGCCGGACCACGTGCTGGTCTCCAGCAAGGCAAAAGTTTTCTGAGTAGTCTCGCCTCAGAACAGGAAATACCGCTGCGCCATCGGCAAAACCTTGGCCGGTTCACACGTCAGCACCACACCGTCGGCTTTCACCGTGTACGTCTCTGGATCAACTTCGATCTTCGGCAAAGCATCGTTCAGCACCATGTCACGTTTGCCAATCTTTCGGGTACGTTTCACCGGTTCAAGGCGGCGCTTGAGTCCAAGGTTTTTCAGCGTGCCTTTGTCGATAGCGGCCTGACTGACGAAGGTGAGATTCGTCGAGGCAAGAGCGCGTCCCGCCGCACCGAATTGCGGACGATAAAACGTCGGCTGCGGTGTCGGGATCGAGGCGTTCGGGTCACCCATGTTGGCCCAAGCGATAAAGCCACCTTTCAAAACGACTTCGGGTTTCACACCGAAAAGCGCAGGCTTGAAGACGACGAGATCGGCGAACTTGCCCACTTCAACCGAACCAACGATATGAGATATACCGTGGGCGATCGCCGGGTTGATAGTGTATTTGGCGAGGTAACGGAGCGCGCGGAAGTTATCGGCGGCGGCGTGTGGTTTTCCACTGAGTGCGCCAAACTGCGTCTTCATTTTGTGCGCGGTCTGCCAGGTGCGGATGATGACTTCACCGATGCGCCCCATCGCCTGCGAGTCGGACGACATGATCGAAATCGCGCCAAGATCGTGCAGACGGTCCTCGGCTGCGATTGTCTCCGGCCGGATGCGCGACTCTGCGAACGCAACGTCTTCCGGAATCTTCGAATCGAGGTGATGACACACCATGAGCATGTCGAGATGCTCATCGATCGTATTCACCGTGTAAGGACGCGTCGGATTCGTGGACGATGGCAGAACGTTGGGCTCGCCACAGACACGGATAATGTCGGGCGCATGACCACCACCCGCACCTTCGGAATGGAAGGTATGAATCGTGCGTCCCTTGAAAGCTTTGATCGTGTCATCGACGTAGCCGGATTCGTTCAACGTGTCCGTATGAATCGCAACCTGCACGTCGAGTTCGTCGGCTACGCTGAGACAGTTGTCGATGGCAGCCGGTGTGGTGCCCCAATCTTCGTGGAGCTTCAGGCCGATTGCGCCGGCAAGGACTTGTTCGCGGAGCGGCTTCGGCGTGGCGCAATTGCCCTTGCCGAGGAAACCCAGGTTCATCGGGTACGACTCGGCTGCTTCAAGCATGCGATGGAGATTCCACGCGCCCGGTGTGCAGGTCGTCGCAAACGTGCCGTGCGCCGGGCCGGTACCGCCACCAATCATCGTGGTGATGCCGGCGCTGATCGCTTCATCGATCTGCTGCGGACAGATAAAATGGATGTGGGTATCGATGCCGCCAGCAGTGATGATGCTCCCCTCGCCCGCCAGAACTTCGGTCGCAGCACCGACAATCATCGGGTTTTTCTTCTTCGTTCGCGGGTCGATAAAGACCGAACCAATCCCCCGCTGGATGCCGGGATTTCCCGCGTGGCCAATTCCGACAATAAGTCCGTGCTTGATGCCGATGTCGGCTTTGATCACGCCAAGAATTGGATCGAGAATAAGAGCGTTGGTGATAACAAGGTCGAGCGACTCAGCGTCGAGCGCCGTCGGCGACTGGCCCATGCCGTCGCGGATCACTTTGCCACCGCCAAATTTGATCTCGTTGCCATAACCGCCACCCTCGGCAATCAGGTCGCGCTCCACCTGCACGAACAACTCCGTATCAGCAAGGCGCACACGGTCGCCCGCAGTCGGACCAAACATCTCAGCATACTGACGACGGGAAAGTTTGAGTGGCATGGAAAAAAAGATTTAATCTGGAACGCTGGGACTCAGGAACGGACGTATTGAGTTTTAGTTCATCTCGAAATGGGTATTGCTCAGCGCCTTTTTCCAGAGTTCCTGAGTTCCAGATTTGTCTTCTTCTTAGGTTTTTTTGACTCCAGCTTTCCATTCACCTTGGCGTTGAGGCCGTGCACCTCGCGAAGACCGGAGAGAGCAACGAGTTCGACGATCTTTTTATCGCCGGCTTCGAAGCGCACCGCTGTGCCTGCTGGAATGTTGAGCCGAAACCCACGCGCGGCAGCGCGATCGAAGATCAGTGCCTCGTTCGTCTCAGAAAAATGGTAATGCGAACCGACCTGAATCGGACGGTCACCGATGTTGGCGACTTCGAGCGTGAAGGTTGCAAGATCGAGATTCGCCAAAAGCTGAACAGAATCGTCAGCCGTAATAATTTCTCCAGGAATCATGTTCAACGAATGGGATTGTGTACGGTGACAAGTTTGGTGCCGTCGGGGAACGTCGCTTCGACTTGCACGTCATGAATCATCTCAGGCACGCCCTCCATCACATCAGCGCGTTTGAGAATTGTAGTGCCGTAGCTCATGAGCTCGGCCACAGATTTACCATCGCGCGCACCTTCGATAATCTCGTAGGTAATGATTGCGATGGATTCGGGGTAATTAAGCTTAAGGCCGCGCGCCTGCCGACGTCGGGCAAGATCGGCGGCGGTCACGATCAATAACTTTTCACGTTCCCGTGGGGTGAGATGCATGGCGCAAAAATTAAACCTGCAGATGTTCTTTCACAACTTCGTCAGTGAGTTCGGCAATCACTCCGGACGCGACAACTGCGCCGCGATCCATCGCATAGAAACGATCAGCCACTTCACGACAAAAATCAACGTACTGTTCAACCAACAAAATTGCCAGCGAGTGATCCTTTTTCAACTTCTCCACCGCATGCTGAATCTCGGCCACCGCCACCGTCGCTTGATCAATCGCTTCCGGCGCCGGTGCGGGGGTGGTGAGCTTTTTTAATGTATCACCAATTTGGTCGATAATCGACGGTTGGATGCCCTCGGTAGGCTCGTCGAGAATTAGGAGTTTTGGTTTAGTCAGTAATGCACGCCCGATAGCAAGTTGCTGTTGCTGTCCTCCCGAGAGCACGCCGCCCTTTCGCGAGAGCATCTCCTTTAACACGGGGAATAGCTCATAAACGCGAGCCAGCGCATCACGCGCTTCCGCTCCGCGCCGACCATGAACCACCAGACCAATATGCAGATTTTCCTCAACCGTAAGGTGAGGAAATATGTCTCGCCCTTGCGGCACGTAGCCAATGCCTGCCCGGGCACGAACGTCAGGCGGTAGTGTATGGATCGGCTTCCCGCCAAGCAAAATCGTTCCCGAACGTACCGGCAGCACACCCGTAATCGATTTCAACGTGGTGGTTTTACCCACTCCGTTGCGGCCCATCAACGCCACAACTTCGCCTTCACGCACTTCGAGATTAACGCCGCGCAAAATACGCGAACCGCCGATGTCGGTTTCGACGCCAGCGAGCGATAGGACAAGGTTAGTAGTTAGGCTGGGTGCGACCATGGCAAATGAGTTTCAAGCCTTCTTCCCGCGACCGAGATAAACCTCGCGGACTTTTTGATTGGATTGCACTTCGTCAAATTTCCCTTCGCACAAAACCGAGCCCTGATGAAGAACGGTGACGTTATTATCGCGGGCGATTTGACGCACAAATGTCATATCGTGTTCGATAACGATCAGACTGTGTTTGCCGGCAAGCGAAAGCAGCAACTCGCCCGTGCGATGGGTTTCCTCATCAGTCATGCCGGCGGCAGGTTCGTCAACCAAAAGCACCTTTGGCTCGGCCGCGAGCAACATGCCAATCTCGAGCCACTGTTTTTCGCCGTGAGCGAGCATACCAGCCTTCCAGTGACGCTTATCGCTGAGGCGAACAAGCTGTAACAGTTCATCGATGCGATCCCGATCCGTCGACGAAAGCCGTTTAAAGAGCGAGGCGAAAACACCACGAGGTCCTTTCAATGAAAGGACAAGATTATCCCAAACCGTATGTTCGGCATACACACTCGGAGTCTGAAACTTGCGGCCAATGCCAAGCCGGTTGATTTCGTATTCGTTCAACTCAGTAAGTTTCTGGGTGGTTGCCGGATCGCTGCCGAACTCTATCTTACCCTTGTCAGGTTTTGCACGGCCCGTGATGAGATCAAAAAAGGTGGACTTTCCCGCGCCATTTGGACCGATGACCGTGCGCAGTTCACCCTCAAACAAATAGAAATTCAGATTCGTGATAGCTTTGAAACCATCATAAGTCTTTGAGACATCTTCAACGGTTAGAATAGGATGCGCCATGGCGATTTGCGGTTAGCTCTCCGTTTTTGTTTTTGAGAGGCCAAGCCGTTTCCAGACAGGAACCAGTCGTTTGGGTAAACTGACGAGTCCACCCGGTAGAAAAAGCACGACGAGAATGAAAAGTCCGCCGAGCACGATGTACCAAAGATCCGGGAACGCCCGCACCGCCCAGCTCTTCAAAGCGTTAACGCCAACGGCCCCGATGACCGGCCCAAGCAATGTTCCTCGGCCACCCACGGCAACCCAGACCACGGCTTCAAGCGATTTGTCGGCCTGCATTTCGCCTGGATTGATAATGCCAACCTGCGGTACGTAAAGCGCCCCACCAACCGCAGCGATGAGAGCAGCGAGAACGAAGACGAATAATTTGAACTGGGCCGTTGCATAACCGCTAAAGAGCACACGGTTTTCACCGTCGCGAATCGCCTGCTGAACCAGCCCAAATTTAGTCTGCTTCAACCAACGACAAAAACCATAGACAAGGAGCAATACCACCGCAGTCATGGCAAACAAAGCCCGTTGAGTCTCCGATGCCTGCAAATTGTGACCGAGGATGAATTTGAAATCAGTAAACCCGTTATTTCCACCAAGCAGAAGGTTGTTGCGGAAGAACATGATCGACGCCGCATAAGTCAACGCCTGGGTAAGAATCGAGAAATACACACCCCGGATGCGCGAGCGGAACGCAAGGATTCCGAAAACATAGGCAATCAATCCCGGCACGAGAAACACCATCGACAAGGCAAAGGGAAAGCTCGCAAACGGCTCCCAAAAAGCGGGTAGTTTTGTCCAACCGAGAAACACCAGGAAATCAGGAATCGGTTTATGGTACTGCCCAAGATCTCCGATCATGCGCATGAGGTACATGCCGTGCATGTAGCCACCCAGCGCAAAAAAAAGCGCCTGTCCCAGACTGAGGAGCCCGGTATAGCCCCAGAGCAAATCCACCGAGTACGCGAGGAGGGCGTAACAGAGATATTTCCCCCACACGCTGATTGTGAAATTACTCACCACGCCCAGCGAATTCAGCAGCGGAAAAACAAAAATCAGGAAAACCGCGGCCAAGCCCACAGCTACGAGCTCGACGTTATCGCGATTAGCCCAAAAGGAAGGTTCTGGAGTCTCTGGCTTCATTCGTCGAGATTGCGGCTGCGGGTTACAAAGAGGCCTGACGGACGGCGCTGGAGGAAGAGAATAATGCCCGCGAGCACGAGGATCTTTCCGAATACGGCTGCATCCTGCGCAAGATTTTGCAGGAAACTTCCGATGCCCGGGACCCAAGCCAAGCCCGGCGCCCAATCGGGCAGATATTGCTGTAGAACTTGGTCCACACCGCCAATGCTAAACGCACTGATGATCGTACCACCGATACTTCCCACACCGCCAACAACAACCACCATAAAAGAGTCAATAATGTAGCCCTGGCCGAGGGATGGACCGACGTTGCCGATCTGGCTCAAAAACGCCCCAGCCAGCCCGGCGAGACCGCTACCAAGACCAAACGTCATCATATTAACGCGCTCAGTCCGCACGCCAAGACACGAAGCCATCGTGCGGTTCTGCATTGAAGCGCGGATCAGCAAACCGAGCGGCGTCTTCGAAAGAACAAGCCACATTCCAAAAACGATTAGGATCGCAAAACCAATAACGAACACTCGGTTCCACCCAATGATCACGTCATTCACGAGCCAGTTTCCACTGAGATAGATCGGACTCGAAACCTGAACATTGTTCGCCCCAAACATCAGGCGAAAACACTGCTGCAACACGAGGGACACACCCCAAGTCGCGAGCAGGCTTTCAAGTGGGCGCCGGTAGAGAAATTGAATCACACTGCGTTCGAGCGCGATGCCGACGAGAGCCGCCGCAATAAAACTCAGCGGGAGCGCGGCGATAAAATACCACTGATAAGCTGCTCCGGTCAGGCCCATGCCGGGAAGCGGCAAGCTTAAGCCAAAAAACGG
>JAYTWC010000006.1:0-2234 GCA_043743635.1 Verrucomicrobiota bacterium
AAGGTTCCCAGGTCGCGCACACTAGCGAGGTTGTTTTCGATCTGGTGGGCGAGAGTCAGAAGGTGAAGATCGGCTTCTCTGGCAAATTCGTTGCGAACACGCGTGTTGTCTTGGGCGGTGGTGACAAGGTAAGCGCATGCGGAGACGCTGAGGCCGAGCAGGGCGATGAGCAGCGTAACTTTGCGGCTTTTAAGGGAGACGGGAAAATGCATTCGGTTTCAGCGAAGGGCGAGCGAGGTGCGCGTCGAGACGCAGGCACAAGGCTTGGCGATTTTAGATATCTAAGTTTAGTTGTGGATGACTGCCTGCCGGATGGCTGATTGAAATTGAGCGATGCTAAAAGGTTTGGGGAGGAAGGAGGCGGGTTTGCCTTCGGTGGGCACGGGTTGCTCGGGTTTATTGAATCCGCTCATGAGGATGATGCGCAACGAAGGATCAATGGCGCGGAGTCTTACAAGGGTTTCTTCGCCGGAGAGTCCAGGCATGGCGAGGTCGAGCAGGACGACGGTGATCTTGGTGCGATAAAGTTCGAAGAGTTGAATGCCTTGATCGCCGTCCGTGGCGCAGAGGGCGCTGAAGCCGAGGGTTTGGGCCATGCGCTCAGATACGGCGCGGACGGGTGCTTCGTCATCGATGATCAGGATGGTGCCTTCGGCGTTCCACGGAGTGTTGGTGAGCGGGTGCTCGTCACTTTTCTTTGACGACATTTCCGTGGCGGGCAGGTATAGGGTGAAGGTGCTGCCTTGCCCTGGTTTGCTCTCGACGCGCAGGGCTCCGGAGTGGCTGCGCACGATGCCGATGGCGGCGGCAAGGCCGAGACCGCGGCCGGCGAATTTGGTGGTGAAGAAAGGTTCGAAAATGCGGCTAATGACTTGGGGGCTCATGCCGCAACCGTTGTCGCGGACCTCAAGAAAAACGTAGGCGTGTGCTGTTTTTTCCGGTGCGTACGGACAGTTGGCGAAGGTGGTTGGATCGGGTTGAATCAGGCCGGTGGTGAGAGTAATCAGGCCGGGGCGCTGGCCGATGGCATCGGAGGCGTTGACCACGAGGTTCATCACGATCTGCCGGATCTGGTTGGCATCGGCCATGACGAGCGGCAGATCGTCGGCAAGCTGGAAGCGAATTTCCGCCTGTTTGCTGGCCGAGATTTGCAGCAAGTGCGCGGTTTGGGAAATGATTTGTGAGAGGCTGTGGGGCTTGATCAGGAAATGGCCTTTGCCGGCGTAGGCGAGCATCTGCTGGCAGAGGTTTGCGGCGCTGCGGGAGGCGGTTTCAATTTCCTCGAAATGAGATGCGAGCGGGGATCCGAGGGGGATCTCGCAGCGGCCGAGGCTGGCGTGGCCCATTATACCTGTGAGCAGGTTGTTGAAGTCGTGGGCGATGCCACCAGCGAGCACGCCGAGGCTTTCGAGGCGCTGGGTTTCGCCCACGCGGCGTTCGAAGGCATGACGTTCTTTTTCCAGCTGGCGTTGTTGCGTGAGCTCGCGCTGGGTGATCCAGATGCGGGCGAGGTGTTGGTCTTCCAGTACGCCGATCAGGTTGTGGGCGAAGATCCGCGTTTCGTCGCCAGGCGTTTTGTCTATGGCTTCATGATCGGCGAGGGTGTAACCGTTGAGTACGAAGGCACGAAGCACGGATTCGTGGCGTTGCAGGGTTTGAGGCGGGAGCGCAGTGAGTTTTTGTCCAAGGATGTCTTTGGCCTGTCTTTGGCCGTACATCTGCGCGGTGATGGTGTTGCACTCGGCGATCAGGCCGGTGAGGCGGATGCGGTCAATTTGTTCCTCGATTGGGAGGCTGGTCGGGATGGGGTGAGGAAGTTCGAGGCGCCAGATGGCATCGGTGCTTTGGTTGACGAGGGCGCGGTAGCGTTCTTCGCTGGCTTTAAGAGCTTGTTCGGTTTGGATGCGGCGCTGGATGTCGTCGTGCAGCTCGCGTTGTGTGGCGGTAAGTTCGGTGGTTCGGCGTTCTACGAGAGATTCTACCGCGAGGGTTCGCCGAAGCAGGACGCGCAGGAAAATGGCGAGCAATGCGGTGACGAGCAGTCCAAGGATGGTGATCGTGTATTTTTGTGAAGTTTGTTGGCTGTTTAACCATTCGGGTGCGGGGCGAAACCACATTTCCCAGTTGCGGCCGGCGAAAGTGAGTTTGATGCAGTGGTGTTGAGAAGTGGCGATCGCCTCGATTGTAGGTGTAGCGATGATTGCGGTACGGAGGCTGGACGGACTAAAATAAAG
>JAYTWC010000007.1:0-3303 GCA_043743635.1 Verrucomicrobiota bacterium
TAATTCTCGGCGTCCTGCTGATCATCGGAGCGATCGCGTTCGCGGTCATCCTCTTCAAGCTCGGCACGATCGTAAAAACCGCCGTCAACAAAGTCGGCCCGACCATCACGCAAACGACGTTTGTGCTTAACAGCGCCGATATCTCGCCGTTCTCCGGCAAAGGCACGTTGAAAGGATTGACCATCGGCAATCCCAAAGGCTGGACCACCGAACACGCCTTTTTCCTCAAAGAAATTTCGATCGACCTCGTGCCCAAATCCGTCACGGCCGACCACATCGTGATCAACAGCATCCTCATCGATAATCCTGAGATCATCTGCGAAATCTCGGGTCTGAACACGAACCTTCAAGATTTACAAAAAAACCTCCAGCCATCCGATGGCAGCCAGCCTGCGGCGGCCGAGCAAAAACCCGAAGCGAAACCAGGCGAAGAACCTAAAATCGAGATCAAAAGCTTCCGCATGCAGAATGTGACCATCAAAACCGCTGTCGGCGGCAAGGTTTATAGCGTCACCATTCCCGACCTCGTCATGAATGACCTCGGCACCAAGGAAGGCGGCCTCACGCCCAAAGAACTTTCCTTCGCCGTCATGAAGGAAATCGCCACTCAGGCTAGCCAGGCCGCACTCAAATCGGCGGCCAAAGGCGACCTGAAAGAAAAAGCCGTTGAAGGACTGCGCGGTTTGTTCGGCGGGAAAAAGTAAGCCACTGATTTGCTGAAAATGGTAGGGCGGATTATCCCTAATCCGCCGCTACCACTCAACCAACCGAGCACTCCGCCATGAAAATCACCTACTTCGTCGAAATCATGTCCTCGTGGTGCCACTGGGCCGAGCCCACTTGGTTGGAGTTGAAAAAACGCTACGACGGCCGCGTCGATTTTCAGTGGAAGATCGCGCTGATGAATCCAGAAGATTTCCCCATTTCACGCGACCAATGCGAATGGTTTTATCACCGCAGCGGCACAATCGTCCGCTCACCCACCATGCTCAACCCAGGCTGGTTCGAGGCCGAGCGCAAAGGCAATTACGATGTGCCGAACCTGGTCGCAGAGGCAGGCAAGGATCTTGGTTTCACCGACGACCGCCTGCGTCTCGCATTGACCACGGCTGCTTTGCGCGAAGGACAAAAAATCGGTAACCTCGAGGTGGCCGTTTCCGCAGCCGCTAAAGCCACTGGCCTCGATGCCGCAAAGCTCCGCGCCTTGACCGAATCCCCTGAGGTCAAAGAACGCGTTCGTGCTTCAACCGCCGAATTTCATTCGCTCCAAATCACGCAGCGCCCGGCCTTTCTCCTCGAAGATAAAATCGGCGACCGTGCCGTTTTTTCCGGACTCGTTGCGCTTGCGCCGCTGAGCGCAACAATCGATGCGATGCTCGCTGACACCGCCAGCTACGCCACGCATGCCGCCCATTTCGGGCCACCACCAAAAGGATAGCGTAAACGGGATTGGTTACATACAACCATTTCATGCAATTGAAATGGCTCCTTTCGCACACCCGCGGCTATCTCGAGCTCGGCATGGTGGAAGAAGCGGCGGCCGAACTCGACCGCATACCCGAACTATCCGCCAGCGAGTTCGACGTCCGTGTCCTGCGATCGCTCGTACTACAGGAACAAAAGCATTGGGTCCGCTTAGTGCCCATCGCCGCCAGTCTCGCCCGCGAGAAACCTGACGACCCCGGCTGGTGGATCATGTGGGCCTACGCCACCCGGCGCGCCGAATCCATTACCGCTGCTGAGAAAATTCTGCTCGAAGCCGAGCGACACCATCCCAAAGAAGCCACCATTCAATTTAACCTCGGCTGCTACGCCTGCCAGCTCGGCGATCTCAAAAAAGCACGGGCACGCGTGAACTGCGCGGTAACACTGGACGATAATTTTCGCGAAGCCTCATTGGTCGATCCCGACCTTTTACCCCTGAGGGAAAGCGAATCCCGGTAACCAACACTTCCATTACCCGATGTACCTCCGATTGCTTTCACCCTTACTCCTGTGCTGTTGTTCGTTATTCGGTGCCGCCGCGTCGCAAGAGAACTTACCACCCTCCGGCGACCAAATCATCCGCCTCCCTGAAATTTCGATCACCGAAACGATGAAGTTGCGACCCGAGGAGAAATGGCTGACCGGCACCGTCGGCAACTTTGAAGTCTTCAGCACGGCATCAGAAAAAAACACCCGTGAATTCGTCGCCAGCCTTCACAAATTTCACCAGGCCTTCACCTCCCTTTTCCCAAACGCAAAAGCAGCGGCACAAAAAAAGATCACGCTCGTGCTCTGCGACAAGGTCGAAAAATTCGAAGCCCTGATGCCAACGCAGGAATCCCGCAACGATCGGGCCATGGTCAGCCACTTCGCTGCGGATGAATTCCAAACCGTTTTCCTAATCAACATGGACCTTGAGTCAGTCACTATTTCCAGTGCTGGAACAACGATGGTGGAAGGTGAATACATGAGGGCAAACGTCGACCGAAACGCCTCAGACCTGATCGAAAAAAACGAACCCATCCGGCGCGAATACCTCCATCTGATCTTTCGGCAATTTCCGCAGCGCGTGCCGCCGTGGGCGGAAGAAGGCACCATTCAATTTTTTCTTTCCATGAAAATTGAAGACAAGCGGATCACTTGGGGCGAAATCGACAAAGAATTTATTAATAGCTTCACCGCTCGTGCCCTGCTCCCACTTCCGAAACTCTTTTCAATCACCTACGACTCACCCGAATACCTGCAATCGTTAGGCAGCATGTTCTCAGCCCAATCACGGGCGTTGGTACACCTCTGTATGTTCGGCAACAAAGGGAAATACCAAAAACCCCTGCTCCAGCTGATCGATCGTTCGGCTCACGAGCCCGTCACCGAGGAACTTTTCAAACAGATCTTCGGAATAAACTATCGCCAGATGGAGGACCTCATCAGCGACTACATCGACCGAAAATTCTACAAACATATCATAGCACCAAAGACCGCCACTTTCTCTGAATTGCCCGCCTTCGAGCTGCGGGAAACCACCGACGCCGAATCCGGCCGAATAAAAGGTGAAACACTTCGCCTCGTGAAACGCTACGACGATGCGCGCATCGAACTTCTCTCTGCGATCATTCGCAAGCACACCGACGGCCGGTTGCTCGGCGCACTCGGCCAACTCGACTTCGAAACCGGCAACCTCAAATCAGCTCGCAAATATCTGGAGGAATCCACCGCCGCCAAAGTCGACGCCCCGGCCCCTTATCTCGCTCTCGCCCGACTACGCCTGCAAGACGCCCTCTCCCAAAACCCCAGCGCCAAACTCGCCCCCGCGCAACT
>JAYTWC010000008.1:0-3452 GCA_043743635.1 Verrucomicrobiota bacterium
CGACGGTGAACGCATCGGCGGCATTTCGTTCGAGGGCTCCGGCTGCGCGATTTCGCAAGCCTCGGCTTCGCTCATGACGACCCAGCTCAAGGGCAAAACTCCAGCCGAAGCGGAGGCGACCTTTAAGCGCTTTTCCGACATCGTGAAAACCGGCCAGGCGCCCGAAGATTTCGACGAGCTCGCTGCGTTTGCCGGTGTGCATACGTTCCCCGCGCGCATCAAGTGCGCCACGCTTTCCTGGCATGCCGCGCTCGAAGCCCTTAAGCAGCCGGAGACGAAGCCATGACCGCACTGCCTGTTTTGAAACAGCCGCGTCACCCGTCGCGTTTTTGGGATGACGTGCGCGCCGATTTTCCCGTGCTGCACCAGCATGTGGGCAACAAGCCGCTTATCTACCTCGATAATGCCGCGACTACGCATAAGCCGCGTGCGGTGATCGATGTGCTCGCGCGTTTTTATCAGCAGGACAACAGTAACGTTCATCGTGGCCTGCATGCGCTTTCGATGCGCTCGACCGATGGCTACGAAGCGGCGCGCGTTTGTTCGGCAAAATTCATCAACGCTGCCGAACCAGAAGAAATCGTTTTCACGCGTGGTACGACCGAGTCGGTCAATCTCGTCGCGCAGAGCTGGGGCTCGGCCAATCTTAAAAAGGGCGATGTCGTTTTGATCACCGAGATGGAGCATCACTCCAATCTCGTGCCGTGGCAGCAGGTCATGGCACGCACCGGTGCGACGCTGCGCTATGTGCCGGTCATCGGCGAAAACGCCGAACTCGGCCTCGATCTCGACGCGTTGGATAAACTCCTCACGCCTGACGTGAAGCTTTTTGCGTTCACGCATATTTCGAACACGCTGGGCGTGATCAATCCCGTGGCCGAACTATGCGCAAAGGCCAAAAAAATCGGCGCACTCACGTTGATCGATGCGGCGCAGTCCGTCGGCCACGAGCTGATCGATGTGCAGGCGCTGGGTTGTGATTTCCTGGCGTTTTCGGGTCACAAGATGGCGGGTCCGACCGGCATCGGTGTGCTTTATGGCCGCAAGGCGCTGCTCGATGCGATGCCTCCGTGGCAGGGCGGCGGCGGCATGATTAGCACGGTCGACTGGTTTCAGAGCAAATGGAAGCCGTCGCCGGAACGTTTTGAAGCGGGCACGCCGAACGTGGCCGATGCGATCGCGCTGCACGCGGCGATGGATTACCTCGATGGGTTGGGTCGGCCACGGATTTCTGCGCATGACCACAAGCTCGCGGCGCAGGCTTATGCGGCGCTGAGCGAGTTGCCGGGCATCCGTATTCTCGGGCCGAAGGGCGCGCGGAGCGGTCTGGTGAGCTTTGCGCTCAAGGATGCACACGCGCATGATGTGGTGACGTTTGCCGATCAAGACGGTATCGCCTTGCGCGGTGGCCATCACTGTAACCAGCCGCTGATGAGAAAACTTGGCTTGCCGAGCACGGTGCGGGCAAGTTTCTACGTGTATAACAACGCGGCTGAGATCGATGCGCTCGTGGCGTCGATGCGGAAGATCATCAAATTCTTTGGGAGCTGAGCCGGCTGCGTTACCGCACGACAAACTCGTCGACGCTGTCGCGCAGCGCCACACCCACGGCGTGGATGAGTTCTTCGTCGGGAGGCGTAAAGGGTGGTTGCGATCTGAAATCGCTGGGCGGCATCCGGTAGGTTTGCACGGCGTATCGACGGACTCCAAACATGAGCGGTGCGAGTTGTTTGACGTGTTCTCCGGTGTGCAGGCCGCCGACCAGTGTGGTGCGGAATTCGTAGCGAATGTTCGATTGCTTGATGAGCTCCATGCTTAGCTCAAGTGGACCGGTGTCGACTTCGCAGCCAGCGAAATGCGAGTAGTCTTTCAGGGGGCCTTTGATGTCCATCGCGACATAATCGAGGAGGTTTTCGAGGAGAAGCGAGGAGAGTACATTGGGGTGGCTGCCGTTGGTATCGAGTTTGGTCAGGTAGCCCATTTCACGAACGCGACGGAAGAAATCGATGAGGCCGGTTTGGAGTGTAGGTTCGCCGCCCGTGACGACCACGGCCTCGAGTTGACCACGTTTTAGGTCAAGGTGATCGAAGATATTATCTTCAGGCGTGGATGGCTGAAACCGGGCCGGGTACACGAGTGAGCGGTTATGACAGTAGGGACAACGCCAGCTGCAACCTTGAGTGTAGACGACTGCTGCGACTTTTCCAGGGTAGTCGATGAGAGAGCTTTTTTGGTAGCCGCCGATTTTCATGGGATGAGAACGTTGAAGCTCGAAAAAGAGTGGTCGGAGTTAACCTTAAGGGCCCGCAGTATTAGGTTTTTCGACTAGATCGGTGAGCGTTACGGTTTGCGACGGCGTGTATCGAACTTAGCATGCGGGGACTAGAACAGTGATACTGGACACATTTTGCGGCCGGTGGTTGCTTAACTCAATCTCTCATCCGTCGCGGCGGGCTGTAATTAGACTGCAAGATTGTGATGATGAAGAGTTGGAATAGCTCTGGGAGTGACTGGGGCGGGAAACGGAGGCGTGTCGACATGCTTGCCGATCGCCGTTTTTTGCTTTGCTTCTTCATTATGCCATTTCGCATCAGCAAAAGTTTCGAAATCGAGTCAGGGCATCTGCTCACCAAGCATCCTGACAAATGTCGTTTTCCGCACGGACACAGCCGTCGCGTGGATATCGTGCTGGCGGCCGATGCGTTGGATGCCAACGACATGGTGTGCGATTTCAAGGCGGTGAAGGCGGCCATGCATGAATTTCTCGATGCGTGGGATCATGCGTTTTGCCTCAACACTGAAGATCCGCAATTCGCGCATTTTCAAAAAGTTTACGGCGTGAACATCATACCTTTTGAAAAAAAGGACCCGACGAGCGAAGTCATGGCGAAGACGATTTTCGATGAGCTTAAGCGCCGGTTGGCTGGTTCGGATGGCCAGCCCGATCCACGTTATGCGGTGCCGCCGGGCGTCCGAGTCGAACGTGTTCGCGTGACCGAAACCAGCTCCAGCTGGGCCGAGTACGCGGAATAAAACTACGGCGCGAGCCCGTGGTGGGCCATGCCCAGCAAGGCGCTGGCGAGCACGACCAGGAGGACGCTGACTTTGAAGCGTTGCAGGGCGACGAATGCCGCAGTGCTGAGGCCGATGGCGAACCAATCGACAACGCCTTGGGTGGGAAAAAACACGTTCAAGCCGAACCAAACGGCAAGGTTTAAGATAACGCCAACCACGGCGGCGGTCACGGCCGAGAGAGCGTGATGCAGCCAGGCGACCCCGCGCAGTTGTTCGATGTGGGGTGCGCCGAGAAAGATGAAAAGGAAACTGGGAACGAAGGTGGTCCAGGTCGTCATGGCCGCGCCGAGCGTGGCGGCGAGCAAGGGCGAGAGGGCGCCGGGTTGGTGCCAGCCGCCGAGGAAGCCGACGAATTGCAACACCATGATTAACGGGCC
>JAYTWC010000009.1:0-4523 GCA_043743635.1 Verrucomicrobiota bacterium
CCTTGCACTGGCTCCCCTGGCCCACTCCATCCCGAATAATTTTCCTTCGGACTGTAGATGGGCGGCGCATTCCGATCAGGCGTCTTTTGAGCGGACGGCGCATCAGATTGGCTGGAATTGAAATGATCTGCTCCTGCTGCTTCGACCGCGCAAACAGACGCAGCGAGAATCAAAGCTGCCACGTATGTTTTTTGGAATTGGGTGTAATGAATCGTTAACATTTCGGGGATAGAAGTTGTCGTTTCGGTAATCGCTCAGCGGCCATTCGGTGAACCGATGCTCGCTCGAGTAATCGCCTCGCGTGATCAAAACAAACGCATGATAGCGAACTGCTCTACAACCACCAGTGCCGGACAGTCATAATCAGCAGGCATACAGTACGATTCGGTCGATCCGTGTTTAAGGTCCCTTTAATAGGAGCAACGCATGAACCACAATGAAACGACGGTCGGGGTCGAGGCATCGAAACCGTTGGCTGGAGTGTTGCTTAACATATAGCTAACACCAAAGCGCATCAGTTCCCATGAGTATTTTGGGTGCGCCGTCGAAGCGTAGCGCAACACGGTTATCGGTTCGGCTCGCGGGGAGGTCGAGGGTGAGGATGGCATCCCAGTCGTTCTGGTCGACGGGGTCGATCAGGACTTGGACGACGGTCAATTGGTTCGGGGCGTTGTCGTCGGGCCAGTGCGTGTGCTTGGTGTGGGTGGGTGCCTTTGGGGGCGCGACAACAGCAATGTCGGAGAGGATCGAACCCAATCCGTGTTTTTCCGTTCTTGGCGACTTCGCGCTTTGCGTGAAACCTCCGATCTTCTCTGCGCTCTCCTTTCAGCTCGCACTTCTGTGCTTTGCGGAGGACCCGGAAGCTTGGCTATTTCAGTGAATGCAGGCCGATCAGGTTTTCCTCGGTGTCGAAAACCAGGGAAATGAAACCGTATTCGCCGATGGAGAATTTCTCCTTCAAAACGCGCCCGCCGTGTTGGGTCGCCCGGGCGGCTTCGACGGCGCAGTCTTCGCAGGAAAAGTAAACCACCGTGCTGTTGCCGCCCGGCTTGTACCCCTCCATGTGCACGAGCGCGCCGGTGCAACCGGGCTTCTCGGGCGAGAAGGGGAACTCGTACATCTTCACGATCGGGCTTGGCAAGGGCTCCAGTTTCACTTCAAACGTGTTTTCATAAAACGTCTTCGCGCGGGGCAGATCCTGCACGTAGATCTCAAACCAACCGACAATGTTGCGCGCGATTTTCGGGGTGGCAGGTGTGTTTTCGTAAGCCATGGAGATGTGGACCGTAAGGACTTTTCTTCTTTTGGCAAAATCATCCGCGCGAGTTGGAGGTTTTGGAAATGATCGTCTCCGTGACGGTCGAGTGCTTCCTGCGTCTCGCGCAGCGTCTGCTTTTCCAGCTATGCGTCAGCGCATTCGGGCGAAGGTCTTGGAGAGCAGTTCGAGGTCGCTCGCGTGCTTCGTTTTTTCCCGGGTGTTGGCGATGAGCTTTTGTTCGAGCGCGTTCTTCGTCGGTCGGGTTTTGTTTTCGTAGTACACGCCGAACCGGCCGGGCCAGGGTTCGAGGGCCAGTTTGAAGGCGGCCAACTCGTCGGTCGGATCGTGACGGGCGGCGTCCTCGGGCGTTCCGTCGTTTTTCTTCAATTCAATGGTTTGGTAGGTACCGCCTTTGCGCGGGACGGAGGTGTCGAAGGCGCCTTCGAAAAACTCGACGCATTCGGAGAGGATTTCGACGACCGAGAAGCCGTCGTGGTTCGCCGCGCGGAGCATCATCTCGACCATGTGGTTGACCTGCGTGGCATGGGTGCGAGCGACGAAGGTGGCGCCGCTGTTGATGAGCGTGCGCATCGGATTGATGGGTTGGTCGAAGGCGCCCCAGGGGTCGGTCTTGGATTTGAAGCCGAGCGGCGAGGTGGGCGATGTTTGCTTTTTCGTCAGGCCGTAAACGGAGTTATCCATGATGATGTAGGTCATGCGTGGATTTTTGCGGGCGGTGTGGACGAGGTGGTTGCCGCCGATGGAGAAGCCGTCGCCGTCTCCGCCGAAGACGAAGACATGCAGATCGTCGCGGCCGAGACTGATGCCAGCGGCAAAGGGGAGCGAGCGGCCGTGGATGTAATGGCCGCCGTGGGTGTTGACGAAATACGGGAAGCGCGACGAACAACCGATGCCGGCGAACGTGACGATTTTTTCCTGCGGGTAATTGAGTTTCTCGAGGACCTTGTAGAAGGCGGCGAGGACGGCGAAGTCGCCGCAGCCGGGGCACCACGTCGGGTGGTCGGCGGTGAGGGTTTTCTTGGTGAGCGGCGCACGCGGTGCGTCGGGGCTGGGGGCGTGAAGGACGGAGGAGGACATGGAAGAAACAAAAGTAGCGTTAGGGGTTATGAGTAGTTTGAGTTGAAACTAAAAAGCGCAGTGAACTTACCACTGATGCACACTGATGATTGGGAATTACGGGAATGAAAAATTTGCCGGGCTAAAATTATTCACCCGGCAGGTCAATGACAGCTAACCAACCATTTTTCGTATTCCCATCATTGCCTTAAATTAGTGTTAATAAGTGGTTCATCATCTGCTGGATTTTGGGCGGAGGGCGTTTAGGCGCGGGGGGCGGCGGCGAGCAGGCTTTGCTTGCGCATGCCGAAGGAGGCATCGGCGAGGCCGAGGTGTTGGGCGACGCGTTCGACGATTTCGCTGACCTTGTACGTCAGGCCGTCGGTTTTCGTGATGCTGGCGATCGCCGGGTTGCAGGTGCGCGAGCGCAAGAGCGTCGCGAGCTGGCCGTAGCCGTAGAGGCCTTCGTCGTTGATTTCGACGACGAGGATTTTTTTGTACCTGGCAAAGGTTTCATCCAGGCCGTGGTCGAGGGGGTGGATGTGGCGGATTTGGAGATGGGCGGCCTTGGTGCCGGCTTTGCGGAGGCGACCAAGGGCTTCGCGGATGGGACCGTAAGTGCAACCCCAACCAACGAGCAGGACGTCGCCCGCTTCGTCGCCGAATAATTCCGGCGCGGCGTAGGTGGCGGCGACGGCTTTGATCTTCTCGCGGCGCTTGGCGGTCATCTTCGTGTGCAGGGCCGGGCTCGCGGTGGGGTGGCCGAACTCATCGTGTTCGAGGCCGCTGACAGTCGGATATTTGCCCGTGCCGATCACGGCGCCGGGGGGCGCGTGGCGTTGTGGCTGATCGAGTGGGTAGGGCTTGAAGGTGGCGTCGCGCGGGCTGAGGTCGGGTTTGAGTTCGACCATGATTTTGGCCAAGTCGGGTTCGTCGAACGCCTCGATGCGGGTGGCGAGCGCCTGGTCGGTGAGGATGATCACGGGTGTGCTGAATTCGCGCGCGATGCAGGCGGCCTCCATCGCGATATGGAAACAGTCCTCGACGTTTTTCGGCGCAAGGACGACGCGCGGGCAATCGCCGTGGCTGCCGTAGATCGCCTGGAGCAGATCGCTTTGTTCGATGTTGGTGGGCATGCCGGTCGAGGGACCGCCGCGCTGGACGTTGACGACGATGAGCGGAATCTCCGCCATGGTGGCCCAACCGAGTGCTTCCATTTTGAGCGAGAGTCCGGGACCGGAACTACCGGTGATCGCCAAATGTCCGCTGTAGGAAAAACCGAGTGCGGTGGAGACGGCGGCGATCTCATCTTCGCATTGCACGAAGAGGCCGCCGTATTTCGGCAGTTCGGTGCGCAGCGTCTCCATGATCGAGGACCACGGGGTGATCGGGTAGGCTGCGCCATGGCGGACGCCTGCGGCGATGAGTCCGTAGGTGAGGGCGGAGTTGCCGTCGGTCGTGATCTGCGGGCGGCCTCCGGCGGCGATCTCGGGTTTGGCGAGGCGGTAGAGACAGTTGCGCAAATTCTCCGCGGGGTACGCGTAGCCGGCATCGAAGGCGAGGAGCGCGTTGCGAACGATGTCCTCGTTCTTGCCGCCAAAACGTTCCTTGATCAGCTGGGCGAGCTTCGGTACGTCGAGATCGAACATGCGCGCCAGCAGGCCGAGCACGTAGATGTTTTTCCCTTTCTCTTTGCTGGAGCCGCCGACGGCCTCGACCGTGGCGCTGGTCATCGGCACGGGCACGGCGGTGATTTCCTTGTCCTCGGGATTCGGCGTGACGTGATCGGAATCGTAGAGGAGAACGCCGCCCGGGCGCAGCGAGGAGCGGTGGCTTTCGTAACTGTGTTGGTAGAAAGCGACGAGGAGGTCGGCGCGATCGCCCGCGGACAGAATTTCACCGGAGCCCATGCGGACTTGAAAAATCGAAGGTCCACCGGAGATGGTGGACGGGATGGTCATGTACGTCATCACCTCCTGGTCGGAACGTCCGGCGAGGCGGGCGAGAAAGGCGCCGACGGCTTGGATGCCGTCCTGCGAATTGCCCGCCAGTCGGATGACGACGTCGGGAATGGTGAGGAGCGCTTCGGCGGAGCGAACAGTTGCGCCGACGGCCGGGGTAGGAATGGGGCTGACCATCTATAACGCTGCGCACTTCGGTCATTTGGTAAAGTCGCTGCACGCCTAAA
>JAYTWC010000010.1:0-3606 GCA_043743635.1 Verrucomicrobiota bacterium
CCGAGAACGATAAACGAACTTTCGAAGCGGAAAGGATCGTAGTTGCGCGCGTGGAGCAGAGCGAGGCCACCGGGAAGGGCGGTGGAGCAAAGGGTTTCACGGGCTTCGACGCTTTCAAGCAATTCGCGCGGGTCGAAGACCTTGCCGGTGGTTTCGGCGAGCGCAACCATGTCGCGGAGGGCGGAAGAGCGGGTCTTGGAAGTGAGTTCCAGGTTGATGTAAGAGGTGCGGAGTAGTTCGGGAATGAGCGCGTCGTTTTCCAGAATCTTTTGCGTACTGCGCATCGATTTCTCGTGGTAGGCAAGTAGTCGACGATCGGGCATGCCGAGGATGCGTTGTGAGGCCCAGGCGTCGATTTCGCTGCGGCGGAAGACGAGTCGGCCGCCACGCGCCTCCTTCGGAATGTCGCTTTCGCGGAGCAGGCGATCTACATCGTCGGCACTGACGTGCAGGTAGTCAGCCAGTTCGGTGAGGGTGAGCATGCGGTGGGCCATGCTGGCGTAGTATAACGGGCCGGTCGCATTTGGAAAGCATGGAACTGTACGGCCGGAAAAAGATGGGCGCGTGGTTTGGCTGCGCGAAGCCGGTATCGTCAAAGCCTGAGTTGCTTGTGGTGACTAGTTTTGGCAGGCGGCGCTATTTATTTTGGGCGCGGTCGATTGTCTTGAGCAGAATGTCGATGGTGAAAGGTTTTCTCACGTGGGGATGCAGGTATTCGTTGGGTTTTGCGACGTCGCTCGGGTCGTAGCCGCTCATGGTGATGACGCGCAGCTTGGGCTGTTCGGTCAGCAATCTTGCAGCGAGTTCGTGACCGTCGGGATGACCCGGCATGACGATGTCTGTGAGTAGTATTGTGATTTCGTTGTGGTGTTCGGCCCAGCGTTCGAGAGCTTCGGGCCCGGAAGACGCTTCGATGACGCGATAGCCTTGCCGGGTCAGCTGGCGGCTGACGATGGTTCGGACGGCGTGTTCGTCTTCGGCGATCAGGATCGTTTTTTTATTGCCGGATTTTGGCTTCGTGAGCGACGTGGCTTCGGTCGCTGCTGCGATCAATGGATGTGAGGGCAGGAAAACGTGGAACGTGGTTCCCTGACTAGGACTGGTTTCAACTTCTATCCAACCGTTATGTTTTTGGACGATGCCCTGACTTATAGCCAAGCCAAGGCCGGTGCCTTTGCCTGATTCTTTAGTGGTGAAGAATGGTTCGAAGATTTGCGGCAGCACGTGGGGTGGTATGCCTTTCCCAGAGTCGTTTACGCTGAGTCGTACGTAGTCGCCGGAGGCGAGTGCGCCGGCTCCAGGCCGTTTCGGATTGGGATCGATGGTCACGAGCGAGGTGGTGATCAGCAAACGTCCGCCTCGTGGCATCGCATCCCGCGCATTGACCACCATATTGAGGAGGACTTGTTCGAGCATGCCAGGGTCAGCTAGCACGCCGAGAGGAGAGGGAGTGAGGTGGGTTTGGAGTACGATGTTTTCGCCAATGAGGTGGCGCAGGAGTTTGCTTAGCCCGGTTACGAGCTGGTTGAGATCGGCGGCGACCCGGGTGAGTGATTGATGGCGGCTCAGGACCAATAGCTGTCGGGTGAGATTGGTTGCGCGTTGGGCGGCTTCTTTGATATCTTTTACCGCTGAATCGCGTTCGGATGGGGAGATGGTGGGGTCGTTCTCGCTGAGCATCTCGCTCTGGCCGAGGATTACGGTGAGCAGGTTGTTGAAGTCGTGAGCTACGCCGCCCGCGAGCTGGCCGATCGCCTCCATTTTCTGGGACTGTCGCAACTGGGCCTCGACGTTTTCACGTTCGGCGATCTCAGTTTGCAGGTTTTCGTTGGTTTCGGCGAGTTCGGCGGTGCGGATTTGCACGCGGTGTTCGAGTTCGGCGTGGGATTCGCGCAAGGCGGTCTCGGCTTGTTCGCGGACTCCAATTTCTCTTTGTAACTCGGTGGTGCGTTGCGAGACCAGTTTTTCGAGTAGGGTGTTACGTCGGTGGATGACACGGATGCGCCAGCGCAAGCCGCTTAGGACGAGGCCGATGGTTGCGCCGCCAAGCAACAGGCGAAACCAGACGGTCTGCCAGAAGTGAGGTTCGACGATGACGCGCACGGTGGCCCCTTGTTCATTCCAGACATGATCGGCATTGCAGCCTTGCACGCGAAACGTGTAGTCGCCGGGGGGCAGCGCGGTGTAGGTGGCGCTGCGGTCGCGCGAGTTGGATTCTATCCAGTTTTTATCCCAGCCTATGAGGCGATGGCGGAAGTGGTTCTTTTCTGGTGCGATGAAGCTGAGGGTAGAAAACTTCAGGCTGAATCCCGGTTGGCCTGCCGGTACGCGAATGGTTTCGCCTACGTTGGAGATCACGGTGGTGTGCCGACTGGTTGGACCGACGGGGGGCTCTCCGAGCCAACGGAGTTCAGTTATTACCACGGGCGGCGGCACGAGGTTGTCTTTTAGCGCGGTGGGTTCGAATTCGACGATGCCCGCACGTGTTCCGAGGTAGACGCGGCCGTCGACTCCGAGCACGCCGGCGCGTTGGGAAAAGACGTTGGTGGGAAGGCCGTCTGGTTTTTCGTAGTTACGCGATTTTTCCGTGGTGGGATTAAAATCGGCGAGGCCGTTGGCGGTGCCTAGCCAGAGGTGGCCGCGCAGGTCGCGCACGATGGTCATGATCGCGGCGTTGGGCAGGCCATCGCCGGTCGAGTATTCGCGCACGAAACGTTTCGCCAATAAATCAAATTTCAAAAGTCCGTCGGCGGTACCGAGCCAGAGGCTGCCTTCGCCGTCGTCGGCGATGCAGTGGAGGTTTCGAGTCGCACCTGGTTGTGCGATGGGAAGCCGGTAGGATGTGAAGCGCCGGGTATCTTGTTCGAAATGCACGAGGCCGCTGAATTCGGTGCCGAACCAGAGATCACCGTTCGGTGAAAAAACGCCTAAAATAGGATTGGTTGTTGGTTGGGCGGCTGACTGGTCCGTGGCCTCCTGGGGGTTGAAATGCAGGAAGCGGCCGTCCTTGTAGTAGTCTAGGCCGTACATGCGTGCGCCGATCCATAGGCCGCCCTGTTGGTCGGCGAGCATGTTGTTGATCTGGCTGCCGGTAAAAGGATGCCAGCCGTTTGGCGCGGGAGTGTTGGAGGGCGATATCGGGTGGCTGCTAAACCGGTGCTGGTCGAACCGGTAGATGCCGTAGTAGTTGGAGCCGGTCCATACGTCGCCGTTGGGTGCAATGGCGATTCCGGAGAGATCGTTGCTTGGCAGTGAGAACGGATCGGCGGGGTCGTTGAGGAAGCGTATCCATTTTTGGCCGTCGTAACAGTTGAGGCCGTTGGTGGTGGAGGCCCAGAGACGACCGGTGCCGTCGATTGCGACTCCGGCGATGCGGTCTTCGCTCAGGCTGGAGGCATTGCCAGGTTGGTGGCGATGAATGCGAAACGGCTTGTCCTCGCTTTGCAGGCGGTTGGCACCGCCGGCGAAGGTACCGACCCAGATGCTACCGGCTTTATCCTCGAAGATGGATTGGGTCATGTCATCGCTGAGGCTGGTGGGATCCCCGGGGACACGGCGATAGTTGGTGAAGACTCCTGTTGTCCGATTGAGCAAACTCAAGCCGCC
>JAYTWC010000011.1:0-5502 GCA_043743635.1 Verrucomicrobiota bacterium
GACGGGCTCGCAAATACATTTGCGCCTTCGCGGGCGGGCTGCTTCGTTGGCCAACTTTATGAAGTATTGGTCTCAGTTTTTCATCCCCACGCTCAAAGAAAGTCCGGCTGACGCCGAAATCGCTTCGCACAAACTTCTGGTGCGCGCGGGACTCGTGCGAAAACTTAGCGGCGGTTTGTATACTTACATGCCGTTCGGTTTGCGGGCGCTCCAAAAGATCACGCAGATGTGCCGCGAAGAAATGGATAATGCCGGAGCAATCGAGCTCTGGATGCCGCACGTGCATCCAGCCGAGCTCTGGGAGCAAGGTCCACGCTGGGCTGCAGCGCGTGAAATCATGTTCCGCACCGACAGTGCGGGTGCCGGCAAGGGCCGTTCGAAAGAACCGGAGTTTGTTCTTGGGCCGACGCACGAAGAAGTGATCACGCCACTCGTGAAAGCCGAGATCACCAGCTACCGCGACCTGCCGAAGAATTTTTATCAAATCGCCACGAAGTTCCGTAACGAGATTCGTCCGCGCTATGGTTTGATGCGTGCGCGTGAGTTCGTCATGATGGATTCGTATTCGTTCGACGCGAACGACGACGGTGCCGTGAAGAGCTACTTCAAGATGAAGGAAGCGTATGAGAAATTCTTTAAACGCGTGGGCGTGCTCTCGATCGCGGTCGAGGCCGACACTGGCGTGATGGGCGGCAGTTACTCGCACGAATTCATGGTGCCCGCCGAAATCGGCGACGACGACATCATCTACTGCGAAGAAAGTGGCTACGCGGCCAACCGCGAAAAAGCCGCCAGCGGCATCGTGCCAAAGGATCTCGCGGACGCGGCTCCCGTTGGCGCTGTCGAAGAGTTCGCCACACCCGGCGTGGTCACAATTGCAGCGCTGGAAGCTGCGCCGTATTCAGTTCCTGGCGACAAGCAGTTTAAGACGCTCGTCTTCATGGGCGATGGAAAGCCTTTTATCGTCATTATTCGCGGCAGCGACGAACTCGAAGAAGCCAAGCTTGGCTCGCTCGGTTTCACGCTTTTCCGCCCGGCCACGGCCGAAGAAATCGAACCTGTCCTCGGCGCCAAACCTGGCAGCCTCGGCGCAGTCAAAGGCACGATCAAAGATCCGTCCGCACTTGCGGGCGTCTTTGCTGATCACGCTATTCGCCTCATTGGCAATGGCACAACCGGTGCCAACAAAGACGGTTTCCATGTGCGCAACGTCAACGTCACGCGCGATCTCGCGATCACGAAGTTCGGCGATTTTCGCCGCGTGGCCGCAGGCGAACCGTGTCCGAAGTCAGGCGCGCCGCTCAAGAGCCGTCGCGGCATCGAGGTCGGCCATATCTTCAAGCTAGGGACAAAATATTCCGATAAATTCGGCGCGGTTTACACCGACGACCAGAAACAGTCGCACTCGATGGTGATGGGCTGCTACGGCATCGGCGTCAGCCGCACGTTGCAGGCTGTGATCGAACAGAGCCACGATGCCGACGGCATCATCTGGCCTTGGAACGTCGCGCCTTTCCACGTGTTGATTTGCGTGCTCGATCCTCAGTTGCCCGAGGCGGCCGATCTTGCCAAGAAGCTCGGCGAGGCCGCTGAAAAAGCGGGCGCTGATGTGCTGATCGACGACCGCGCGGACCGGCCGGGCGTGAAATTTAAAGATGCTGATTTGATCGGCATTCCGCTCCGCATTACGATCGGTGGCAAAGGCCTGAAGGAAGGCATCGTCGAGATGAAATGGCGCCATCAGAAGGAAGTTGCCAAAATCGCCATCGCTGAGGCTGAAACCAAGATTGCCGTTGGCGTCGCCGAGGCAGCCGCCAAGGCCTAAAGCGTGGCTTCGAATCCGCACACATCACCGGTCGCGCATCCGGAGACCGAGCTTGCCTTGCACGGTCTCTGGCGCGTGGTTGTGCTTAACGATCCGGTTAACCTCATGTCGTACGTCGTTTTGGTGTTTCGCAAAGTGTTCGGCTTCGATGAGGAGACTGCGCGCAAGCACATGATGGAAGTTCATGAGCAAGGTCGCTCCGTCGTGTGGACGGGCCTGCGCGAAAAGGCTGAGGCGTACACGTTCACGCTGCATCAGTGGCATCTCACGGCGATCATTGAGCCGGATGAGGCGAGTCACGGAAGTTGAACTGAGATGAAACGCATTGAAGTCAGATTGAGCCTGGAAATCGTCGCGCCGCTGCTCGACGTGATCAAGTCGGTGGCGGATGCGTTGCACGAGAAACTCGCTGCGCCGCTCGATATTGGCGAAGTCGACGCGGATATGCGCGAGTTTTGGCGTGACGAGTTGATCGGTGCGCAGAATATCGATATCGCCAAACTTATGGCGCTTTTCGACAAAGATTTTTTCGCCAACGGCGTAGTTGGATTCGATGCGGATAATGCCGAGCCGGTGGTGCGCGCTTGTGCGGCTTTGCGGTTACGGATGCGTGAAGAGAACTTGAAAAGTGTGCCCGACGAGATGCTCGAAACCGGCGAAGTGGAAGTCGAAGATCTGCCGCAACCGGTGAGGAAATGTTTTCTGGGTTATATCTTCCTCGCGACGTTGCAGGAGCTGATTATCCAGCATTTGGATACGTTGGGCGAAAACAACGACGAAGAAGATGGGGATGACGAAGTCGGTGAAGCGGGCGAGAATGAGCCGAGCTGATATGGCGCACGTTTCCTGCCATTATTGCGGGTTGCCGTTCAAGGTGCGTCACGCCGATCCTGGACGGGATTATTTCTGCTGCACGGGTTGTGCGATGATGAGCCGGGTGCCGGTTGACGATAAAGGCCAGTTCCCAATCAATGGGCATCTTGTTTCAGCACTCGTGACCGGATTCGTGTTTTTCAACCAACTGCTTTTTTGGCTCGTGGCGGAACTATTGGTGCGAGAAAGCCGAATGGCCCTTGCCGTACGGTTTTTCTGGCTTGCGGGCGGCGCGGCGCTGACGGTTTGGCTATCGCTGGCAATTTTGCATTGGAAAGAACGTTCCGTGCGGGCCGGCGATGTTGTTTTTATGGCGCTGGGCTTGGTTGGGTACGGCTTGGCGTTGCGGCGGTTGCCACCAATGCCGTTGGAGGTGGCGGCCGCGAATTTGGTGTTGATCGCCTGGAGCTTCCGTGGGTTGTTGCGGAAACGAATCGCAGGCTGAGGGCACAAAAAACGCCGTGCTGTCACGGCGTTTCGGGTGTTGTGTAGTTCGGTAAAAACTTTAGCGACCTTCTTGCGAGACGCCTTTGGGATCGAAAATGTAGCCGACGCTGTGGACCGTGCGGAAGGTGTCGAGGCTGAGGCCGTTGGTTTTGAAAAGGTCGCGGACTTTAACGATGTATTGGTCGAGCGAGCGGCTCTTCACATCGGCATGGATGCCCCAAACGGCGTGAATGAGAGCCTTGCGCGTGATCACGACGCCTTGGTTATCGTTCAAATAGGAGAGGATGCCTAATTCCTTGCGGCCGATCTTGGTGATCGTGGCGTTGGGAAACTCGATTTCGAGACGATCGGGCGTGACTTTGGATCCACAGAAGTCGAAAGGAAGGTCGCTGACTTTGGCGTTCTTGGTGACGTTATTGTCGCCTGAAGATTCAGCGCGGCGCAGCACGGCGTGGATTCGGGCAACCAATTCAGGATAACTAAAAGGCTTGGTGACATAGTCGTCAGCGCCCATGTCGAGGCCTTTAACTTTGCTCGTTTCGAGTGAATTGCCCGTTACGAAAATGGTCGGAATGGAAATATCACTTTTCTTCAACTCGTCTAGAAGCTGGAAGCCTGACTGGTCGGGGAGGTTGACGTCGAGAAGCAGAAGATTTGCAAAATTCTTCTTCAAAAAACGCAGTGCGTGAGCACAGCGATTGTAAACTTGGGTTTGCATCCCAGCCTCTTCGAGGTGGATAGCAATGAGCTTCGCGAGCTCTTCCTCATCTTCGACGACTAAAACCAGGGGTTTGGGGGCGGATCGCATAGTGAGATGGAACGACAACTTTTTTACAAAGTGGTGCCCATTTGTCAAAAGAAACAATAGCCTGAGGTTAAGGTTTTTCCGTAAATTACTTGCAATCTGTACTGGTTCTTGGCGCGAAAAAACTTGAAGCAGGTGAGGTGCCGGTGTGCCTTGGCCGCGTGCCCGACGTTACACCTCTTCTCATGCTCGGGTTGCCCAAGGGCAGCCTCGAGGAATCCACCAAGAACTTGTTCGCCAAGGCCGGTTGGAAAATCACCACCAGCTCGCGTTCCTATAAACCATCGATCGATGACCCGGAGCTCGACGGGCGTTTTGTCCGCGCGCAGGAGGTCAGTCGGTACGTGGAGCATGGTTTTTTTGATTGCGGGCTTACCGGTTACGACTGGATCAAGGAAAACGAGTCCGACGTCGTCGAAGTGTGCGATTTGATTTACAGCAAAGCCTCGGTGCAGAAATCGCGCTGGGTGCTTTGCGTGCCCGAGAATTCGTCAATCAAGTCCGCTGCCGACCTTGCCGGAAAACGCGTCGCCACCGAACTAGTTGGTACCGTTAAGCGCTATTTCGCCGAGAAGAAGGTCGATGCGCTCGTCGAGTTCTCCTGGGGTGCCACTGAGGTCAAAGTTCCTGACCTCGTTGATGCGATCGTCGATATCACCGAGACCGGCAGCTCGCTCCGCGCGAACAAGCTCCGCATCGTCGACACGCTCCTTTACACCAACACCAAGCTCATCGCCAACAAGGCCAGCTGGGCCAATCCCGCCAAGCGCAAGAAAATCGAAACCATCGCCATGCTCCTCATCGGAGCGCTCGAAGCCCAGAGCAAGGTAGGTCTCAAAATGAATGCGCCCAAGGCTGCGCTCGAAAAGATCACGAAGGCCATGCCATCGCTGCGTAATCCGACGATTTCGCCGCTGAGTTCGCCCGATTGGGTCGCGCTGGAGACGATCATCGACGAAAGCGTTGCCCGCGAAATCATCCCGCAGCTCAAGGCGCTCGGTGCCGAAGGGATTGTTGAATACCCGCTGAACAAAGTGGTGTATTGAGTGGTCTGATACGTCAACCGTCGGGGTAGCCCGATGTTTCCCATGAGCAAGATCACGCTTGGCCTCCTCCAACACACCTGTGTCTCTGACCAGGCGTCCAATCGCGAGAAAACTCTCGCGTTGGTGGAGCGCGCAGCCAAGCGCGGCGCCAAGATCATCTGCACGCAGGAGTTATTTGCCTCGGAATATTTCTGCCAGAGCGAGGACTACAAAAACTTCGAGCTTGCCGAAACGATTCCGGGGCCAAGCACGCGGGCGTTTCAAAAACTAGCCAAAAGACACAAAGTTGTGATCGTTGCCTCTCTTTTCGAGCGCCGCGCCCACGGGCTTTATCATAACACCGCTGTGATTATCGATGCCGATGGCGCTTTGCTCGGCATTTACCGCAAGGCGCACATCCCTGACGATCCGCTGTTCTACGAGAAGTTCTATTTCACGCCGGGCGATACCGGCTTTCGCGCATGGCAAACGAAGTACGCGAAAATCGGCGTGCTCATCTGCTGGGA
>JAYTWC010000012.1:0-8014 GCA_043743635.1 Verrucomicrobiota bacterium
GCCTCCGCGTGAAACTCTGTGAGCAATTCACGATTCTCTTCGAGGTTGAGATCTTGCAGTAAATCTTTGGCCGCAAGACCGTCATCACTCACGGGAGCGCTAACCTTGGCCGGAGCCTGCGTTGCATTAACCGCCACAGCGCCTGGAGCCGGCGGGATAGCCTGCCCGGATTTGACCGCAGCAAAAGCCTTGGGCAACCAGTCAACAGCACTACGAAGTGTAGCGAGACTCTGGGCATCAAAGGGCTTTGCGGCATCCAAGAGTTTTTCGAGCTCGGCGCGCAGCGCGACGGCAGGAACATTTAGGCCCGGCTCAGCGATGCTGAGCTCGCAAAGTTCGCCCAGCAGACTGTAGGCAGGAATGAGACCTTCGTCGCGACCGGGTTGTGCTAGAATTGATTCGCCGGCGAGGCGGCTGATGACGTCGTCGAGGACGGCAAAGGAGGCTGGTGAGATAGACATACCGCAGGGTGAGTTGTTTAACCTCCTTCTAGTACGACGCAGCCGAAAGAAACTTGAACGTTCTCTCACGACTGATCGAAAAGTGAACGAAGGTCGTGCGAAACCCCTGAACGCGAATCTTGTTTTTCCCCTAAAGCACCCGGGCCTCCGCGCCGTAAATGAAGCTGTCAGCCAGCGCCCTACTACGCGCGCACAACATTATTTTCCTATGAGCACTCCCGTCGCCACGCCCGTTTCCTCGACCATTGACGCCAAAAATGCCGGTAAATATCTGACCGTTGCCCTCGACAATGAGTCCTATGGCGTCGCCGTTCTGAAGGTGCGCGAAATCATTCGCATGCAGAAGATAACGCCCGTTCCGCAGATGCCCGAATTCGTCAAGGGCGTGATCAATCTTCGTGGCCGCGTCATTCCCATCATCGATCTGCGCGTCAAGTTTGGCCTGAAGGCCGAATTTGCCGAACGCACCTGTATCGTCGTTGTTCAAGTCAAACTCCCCTCCGGTCAAAACGTCCAAATGGGCCTCATCGTCGATAGCGTCGAAGAAGTGGTTACGCTCGCCAGCAATGAAATTGAGCCCACGCCTGATTTTGGTACCCGCATCGATACGACTTACATTCTCGGCATGGCCAAGATCAAGGGCGCGGTAAAAACCATCCTCGACATCGATCGCGTCGTCTCGCCTGAAACGGTCGAGCACATCGCAAGCAGCGTTTAAGCGTTCCGTTAACATTCCAAATTCACAAAAGCCGACCCTTCACATGGGTCGGCTTTTTTTCGCCAACATCGCTGCAGGATCCTTGCCCTCCCTATTCTGTCTTTGCGTAACACGCAGATTTCCACCTCCTTTTTCACATGTCCCTGCGCATCGCAGTCATTTCCGATACGCATAACCAATATCCCAAAAAACTCCTTTATCATCTGACGCCAGCCGACGAAATCTGGCACCTCGGTGACGTTTGTGATCCAGAGCTATTGGTCGCGTTCGAACAGCTACGGCGGCCCATCCGCATCGTTCTTGGCAACAATGATGACAACCCTGCTTGGCCAGAGAACCTAGACCTCGTGCGAAACGGTATCCGCTTCCACCTCGTGCACATTCCGCCGCTGCATCCACCACTTAACTGCGACGTTATCATGCACGGCCACACCCATGCTCCGCGCAACGAAACGCTCGGTGGCATCCGCTGGCTAAACCCCGGCTGCATCTCACGGCCCAATCGTGGCTGGCCGCCCAGCTTTGGCTGGTTGTATTTCCCTGACGGAACACGCAACTTCGAGTGGGAAATTATACCACTTTAAAAGTTCGGTTTTTGTCTGCTGCGCCCAGAAACATGACAACCGATCAAGCTGGCGTCTGCGCCACAGTTACCTTCACTCCTGCGACAACGTGACCGACGAAGTCCAGCAAAGCCTCTTCAACGCCTTCACTCCGGAATCTGGCGTGCACAAAGCCCCGCCAGAAATCCTTTTCCAGCGCAGTGCAAGAGCCCGCCACTATCGACTCACGCTTCGGCGCGACGGCGTGGCGGTGGCGACTATACCGGCACGCGGCTCGGAACGCGAAGCCCACGCCTTTGTCGCCCAACACCGGGAATGGCTCAACCGGGCCCGCGCCCGCCAGCGCCTGCGTCCAACCAGTGCCGATGTCTGGATGGTCGGCACGCACCTGCTCTGGCGTGGCGAAATGACTGAGCTCCGCCAAGCCGCTGATGGCGAACGTCCGCAGGTATGCCTTGGCGCAGATGTTTTTCGCGTGCCTCAGCTTAGTGGCGATTTGCGCCCGACGCTGGAAGCGCATTTCACGCGCCGGGCAAAGATCGAACTTCCTGGACGCACCTGGGAACTTGCCGCCGAAACCAACGTCGAGGTGAAACAAGTCACCGTGCGCAACCAGCGTTCGCGCTGGGGCTCATGCTCAAGCGGCGGCGTGATCTCACTCAACTGGCGACTCGTGCAGACGCCGTATCCAGTCCGCGACTACATCATTTACCACGAATTAATGCACCTGCGGGAGATGAATCACTCCGACCGTTTTTGGGCGCGGGTTGAGGAAGTCTGCCCAACCTGGCGCGAGGCCGAACGCTGGCTGAAGAAAAACGGCGGGCTGCTGGGACTATAATTTCACCGATTTAAGCCGAAGCAATGGGCACAAAAAAGCGGCCGGAACGATCCGGCCGCTTGGGACAAAACTTACGATTCGATAACCGGATCAGAACTTGATTCGTGCTCCCGTTTGAATCTGCCAACGTGAAATCGGCGTGTCGTTTGCCGTGATCGGCTGGGTATTAAGCGTGGTGCTATTGAAACCATAAACGTACTGGCCAGAGGCATTAATGGTCGTCGAGGCCACAGCACGCTTATAGGAGAAAGGCACCTCTTCCTGCAGACCCCAACGCTTGCTGAAGAAGTTAGCGAAGTTGATGAAGTTGAGATAAAACTCGGTATGCACTTTTTTGTAAACAGGCACCGTCTGGGTGAACTTGAGGTCAAAGGTCTGTAACCAGCGCGAGACCTCACTGTTTCGCGGGACAACCCGGCCGTTATATTTGTCCAACCCCTCGTTGTGGGCAAAGGCAAAGAATGCATCGCGCTCAGCCGGATTTGTCCACGTGACCTTGGGGTCGGTCGGACCGTTCGGCATATAGAACAAGTCGTTATACGTAAATCCATCGCCGTTGGCGTCACCGTAATAGACCCACGAATAAGGATGCCCGCTGCGACCTTGGTAGATGAGCGATACCGTAGTCGGTGCATTTCGAACCAGCTCGATTCGATAGGAAGCGGTGGCAACGATTCGGTCCTTGATATTGGTATTCGAAGTGGAGTCTACGTCTTCGTTCGGGTTAAAAACGGCGCGACCGTTGTAGTTCGATAGAGCGACGGATGACGTCGCAGGACTCACTTCTGTAAAATTGCCGCGGGTCCAAGCCAGGCTGGTGGCCCAGTTGTTTTTCATGGGGCGTTTGATCGAAAGTGTATAATCATGCCCGCCACCACGCTTTGTGTTCGTGAGATACATCACATCGCCGAAACCCGCGTTCTGATAATTAGTGGTGCTCGTATACAAATTACTGTTGCTGGAGCCACGCGATCCGGAGCTCGTCGCCGTGGGAGTTCCGGCATAAAGAATTCGTCCGTCCGGCGTGTTACCAACGGGTTTCAAGTTCAGGTCTTTTGTGGTCAGGCCGCGCTCGACTTCGATCCGCTCTGCTTCAGCCGAAATAATCCAGCCTCCGGGCAAGGTGTGGTCGATCGCCAGATTTCCTTTCCAAGAATCGGGCGATTTAAAATTCGGGTCCGTGACGTTGACCAAAGCAACCGCAGCGGCAGGAAAAGCTGCGGTTGAACTCGGCAGCGCGGGTGTTGGGGAAAAGACCAAAGGATTTGCCACTGAAGCAGCCGTGCTCACACGGGCGAGCACACCGCGGTTTTGGTATGGATTGGCCAGCCAGACGGCCGGGTTCGAACCTTGGAAAAGGCCCGCCGCGCCACGCAATTGAGTTTTACGCGTGGTCGGAAATTCCAAATTAAATCCCGCACGAGGCCCAATCGTATAATTTCCGTTGTTGGTCGTGGTGCTCGAAATACCAAAAGCATTTTGAAACTGTTGTTCACTATAGTTGGGCGTCGTAGGAATCGGGGTCGGGGCCTGGGGCGCGTAAGGATAGTCGAGGCGCACACCCGCAATCACCGTCAGACGTTGGTTCGGTTTCCAAGTGTCCTGCAAAAACCCAGCTACGACCGTATAGGGATAAACGGCAAAAGAATGGTCAATCGATTCGCCAGGCGCGAGGACGACCCGCGAGAGATTACTTGAGGAGCTGGTACTCGTTCCGGCGACCCAATCAGCCAGCGAATTAAAGGTGTAACTACCATAATAAGCTTGGACGAATTTATCTACGACTTCCATTTTTTGGTAGTCGGATCCAGCCAAGAACTTGTGATCACCATAGGAATATTCGCCAGAAATGGCACCGTTGGTGGTCTTGGTCGTCAGGACATTGAGCTGACGACTGAATTCCGTGCCCAAATCGACGGCGCCGTTTGTGACAGTGGCTCCCGTATCAATGCGAGTCCCGGTCAGATTCCGAATGAATACTTCAGGAAACGCGGTGCCATGGTTTTTTGGCGAACCATCGTAGTTAGTATGGGAAAAATAGGCCTCGGTGCGAAAATTTGAAGACCAAGTGCTTAACAACTGGAGTGTATAGCTATTGGTTACGCGAGGTTGATCATACCAGTAATTGCTAAAGGACGTAGTGGTGGCGCTGGTGAAACTCGGGAAGGAGGGTTCAATACCGTTGTTCTTGCGGAAGGTATAACTGAACCGATGGTTTTTGCTGATATTCCAATCCAGCTTTGCCAGGTAGGTTTTTTGTTGGGAAACATTTACGGCGGAAAATATGCCGGGATCATAGCCGAAGGAGGTCGCACGGTTCACGATTTGTTGAACCTGTGTCGCATCCAGAATGAGATTGGGCGTAGGCGGCGCCGCTTGACGGCGAAAATCATCGTAGGCGATGAAGAAAAATAGACGGTTAGGTACCAGCGGGCCGCCAAAAGCCACGCCATAGGTCCGCTCCCTGAAAGATTCACGAACATCCGTGAGCGGATTCTTCGCGCGCATATTCCTATCCGTATATTCGACATAGGAGGAACCAGAAAAATGGTTCGTGCCGGACTTGGTCACAACATTGACCAAGGCGCCGGTAAACCCAGAACGACGCACGTCCATCGGGTTAAGCTCGAGGTTGACCGAGGCAATCGCTTCGAACGGAATTGGACTGCGCAACGACGAGAAACCGTTGCCGTTGAGGCCGAAGGGATCGTTCGCCTGAACGCCATCGATCAGGAACGAGTTAAAACGAAAATTCTGCCCTTGTGCACTTAGATTACCGCCTTGGTCCAATGAGGTCACGGCCACGCGCGAGTCGATCTGGACCAAATCCTGAATGCTTCTGCGGATCGTCGGCAGATTGACAACCTGTTCCTGATTGAAACTGGTTCCTGTGGAAATCTTGCCCGCACCAAACGTGGCGTCACGCGATTCTGATACTTTGAACGCCTCGAGCTTTACCACCTCCACAGCGGAAAGCTTAAAGTTAACGGCCTCCGTCTCACCGAGGCCTAGCTGCACATCTTTTTGCGATTCCGTGGTAATGCTGTCACCCGACACTGTTACGGTGTAAGGGCCACCCACACGGAGATTCGAAATGTCGTACTGTCCGTTCGACCGGGTGGTCGTGGATGATTGCGTGCCCGACGGCTCGTGGACGGCTGTGACTGTTGCGCCAGCGACGGGCTTATCGTCCGTTCCGGTCACAAATCCGCTCATCGCGGCGGTGGTGATACCTTGAGCGTGCATCGACAAAGCACTGGCGAGCAGCAGCCCAAATATTGAAACAAACGTGGTTATTCTAATGCGATAGGTGCGCATGGTAGTTGGTCAGTTGATACGTACGATACAGGAGCGGTTGTGATGCAGGGCTGGAACCCAGCGGCTTGATGCGTCGCGCACAGCAAACGGCCGGGGGATCTGAGTCAACCGGCAATCGGAGCCAGCAACAAAGTTCACCTGACCGTAACGAGAACGACAGATCTAATTGAAGCGCCGACCATGCCAGTTCCGCAGGATAAATGACGAGAAGAAGTTATTAACAGATTTTCCCCAATCGCTTCTTGCCGCTGCTAATACCCCTCAGGCCTCCGTCTTTGCCAACCGCACCCGCGTCTCAACCTTGCGCCAAATTACCTGCAAGGCATTGAAATCCTGTTCTTTAGACCGACTCTGTAGTTTAAAGTCGAATTTCTCGGCCTCCAGCAACTCACGCTCAGCAGTGCCGAGCCGCCTCAAGATCTCAGCCTCGCTGTCCTGGCCACGCTTGACCATGCGCTCACGCAAAATCGGCAACGGCACATCGATAAAAATCGTCGCAAGATGCAACGCCAGCAACGGATTCGCCCGTGCCGCCTGACGAAAATTCTCCACGCCCTGCACATCCACATTGATAACCAAACTCCGCCCTTCCGCCAGCGGCCCAAGCACCGAAGAAGCCAGCGTACCATAGCGATTCTTCTGATGCACCCACGCCCACTCAAGAAACTCGCCTGCCGCCACCTTGGCGTCGAACTGCTCCGGCGTAAGAAAGTGATAATGCACTCCGTCAACCTCTCCGGGACGAGGCGGCCGCGTCGTCGCCGTAATCACCCGCGAAAAACCTGGCACCTCGGCCACCATGCGTTCACATAATGTTGTTTTTCCAGAACCAGCTGGTCCCGCTAACACAAGCAGCACCGAAGAAGCCAAACCAGACGATAGAGTTTTCTTAGTAGGTATAGGCATCGGCCAAAAAATTCAGCTCAATACGTGCAAGCCACCGCCGACAACAACACGCCATAGATAAAAAGCACCCCGCCCAACGCCCGCGACCGCCAGCGCATCGCGAAAAGCCATTGGAAAAAATCACGCAACCGGAACGGCGCCGCACCCAGATAAATTGCCAGCGACACCGCCACGAACACCGCCGAAACGAGGAATAAACGCTGTGGTTTGTCCCATTCCATATAGGCCGCCATTAACAACGGCCAACCACTCAACAGCGTCAACACGCACAGTCCGCGCACCGCCAGAAAATCCGGCACATAATAAAACGCCAGCACCGACAACAAACCAAAAATCAAAACCCACGGCTGCGGCGTTGAAAAAATCACCAGATCTGCTGCCGAAATATTCCACACGATAAACATGAACCACGCCGCCCCACCGCCGAAGAAAATAATCGCGCCCGCCTGCGACCGCGGCAACGCCTTCGCCGTCGACTGAATCGCCGAATTGCTGATAAAAAACATCACGCCAAGAGCGATCAGAAACAAACCGGGCAGAAGCGTGGCGAGCGTGAGCGACATGGGCGTTGGGTTAAAATCTTTCTCTTCGTCTTTCTTCGTTCTCTTTATCTTTATTCTTTATCTTCCGTCGTTCCGTAGACCGCTTGGTCTTCTTCGACCCGGCCTTCTCCAGAAAAACGAGTGATCAGCCCAGCAATCATTGAGACAATTTCCAAGAGTTGTTTTTTGCCATCGACAGCAAATGCCTCAGCCAGAAGATCTCGAACCACCAAAACGTCGAGACAAGCAGCGCATTGCAGCGCGGATCCTCGGGCGATATCGAAAAACCGAGACCGATCCGGATAGGACCGCTTCCCGTTACCCTCAGCCAAATTCAAAACGACGCTCGTGGACGCACGGTCCAACTGATCTCGCGCGGCATAACGCGCTGGAATCGCCTCAAGTTGAGGCGTCACCCAGCCACAAAAACGCGCCGCAGCTTGATAAACCTTGAGGCGTTCGTGATCAAAAAGTGCGTGCATAGGAAAAAGATAAAGAGAACGAGAAAGACGAAAGATGGAAACTCAATCCGCTCACTCCGCCAGCACCAGCTTCCCGTACAGCGAACTCACGCTCGCCCGCTCGATCCGCAGTGGCACCAGTTGCCCCACCAACCGCGGCGAAGCCTCGAAAATCGCCACGCGATTCCCCCGCGTGCGCCCCGT
>JAYTWC010000013.1:0-4954 GCA_043743635.1 Verrucomicrobiota bacterium
ATGCCGGCCAACTCGACCGGTGGCTTCGTGAACATGGTCACCAAAAGCGCTTTCGACCGCCAGGATGCACAGCGTATCGATTACCGCGTCTACCTGACCGCTCCGTCGACCCGCCTGAAGGCCAGCCGCCAGAACGGCACTTGGACCCAAGGTGGCCACTACGTCATCCGCCCCAACCTGAACGTCAACTTCGCCAAGCGCATCAACGATAAGATCGGCATCAACATCAACTACTCGCTTGCCGAAATCTATCACGATTCCCCTCGTACCGCTTACACGTGGTTAGTGAACCGCCCGGAATCCATGGATACCCTCCTGACTGCAGGCAGTTATCAATCCTATTCAGGCGTTCTCGACGCTGTCACCGGTAACGTGAACGCTGTTAAAACCAGCACCATCCTCACTGGCACAGCAGCAACAACGGTTAATGGCGCCTCCGCCACAGCCTATACTGGCTTGCAGGGAATCACGTCCACCCCCTCGTACGTAAACTCTGCGGGCGTCACGGTGGCCGCTGCCAACACCGCTGCCACCCTCGCCAACGTCGGTGCCCCCTCGACGGCCGACGACCCAGCGCTGAATACTTACAGCATGACCAGCGAACAGAAGCTCACCCATCGTGAAGCGCTCGCCGGCAAGATTGATTACAAGATCAGCGACGCCACTAAACTCACCTTATCCGGCCAGTGGAACTGGTACGACCTGACCTTCAATCAACGCGCCATGAATTTCAACATGGGCACGAATGCCACCGGCGTTAATAACCTAGTAGGCACCAATTTGAACGTCGCGAACTCCACCGCTTCAACCGTCGCCGCCACCGGCGCCGTCGGAACAGGCACGGGACGTTCGATCTGGGTCAACGACAACCAACGTGCCAAATACGTGACCGGTGTTCATTTCAACACCACGCTCTCCCACGAATTCACCGACAATTCCAAAGCATGGATCACGGGCTACTGGTCACAAGCTGACGGCAAATACCGCGACTCCACCAAGGGCTATGTCTCTCAGGGTGTCGCCCAATACACCGGCGGCGTCGCAGGTGGCAGCGCCCCGATGTACACCCTCGATAACGTCATCGATACACCAAAACACCCGCTGTTTATCGGCACCGGGCTGGATTCCAGCAAAATCTTTGATCTGAACAATTACGCCTTGCTGGGCGGTGCCAACATGCGCCTGCAACCCCAAACCGCCCTTGATACCAAGACCGGCGTTCACGGTGACTACAAATATTCATTCAACACCGCCGTTCCGATCTCGATCCAAACCGGCGCCGCCTACGATCAAGCTGGCCGCACCATCCGCCGCCAACAATTCAACATGATCGGAAGTATTCCGTACACCTCCCCCGTCGGCGCCGGCGTCGCTGCTGACTATGATTTCGATTACGGCTACAACTTCGGCTCGGGACGCCCGATGGACGTCTATAAACTGTACCAGAAATACGGCACCCTCTTCGACACCGTCGCGATCAATGCCGATAACTACCGTCGCTTTGACGAAGACAACAAAGCCGCTTACGTCCGCGCTGATGCCACGTTATTCAAAGACCTCCTCATCGTTGGCGGTCTTCGCTGGGAAAAGCGCACGATTGACGCCAAGGCCATCAACGCCGTCGGCAAAAACAAGTGGATGTCCAACCAACTCGCCTACGACAACGTTTACCCGGCGTTCACCTTCCGTTACACCCCGACCCGCAATTGGGTGATCCGTGGCGGCTTCAGCCGCACCGTGGGCGATCCTGATTACAGCGAAATCGTCCCGAGCTTCACCGCAGCCAGCACCTCGATCGCCACCGACGCCAACCTCACTGTACCCGACACCAAACTGAAGCCTTACTACGTCAATAATTTCGACGTATCGGCCGAGTACTACTTCTCGAAGTCCGGCGTCATCGGCGGTTCACTCTTCCGCAAAAACGTGAGCGGCTTCATCATCAACAAGAGCGTTGCCGTCGATCCGTTTAACTACGCCAACAGCGATCCTCTCGCGGCCAAGGCTATCGCTGACTACGGCGTCGCCCCAGGCGACTTCGGTGCCACTGCAGCCGCAACCATCAAGACCAATGGTGCAAGTTCCACCCTCAACGGTCTCGAACTCTGGTATAACCAAAACCTGTCGTTCCTCCCCAAGCCCTTCGATGGCCTGAGCCTTCAGACCAACTTCACCCTAGTTGATATCGATGCAGCTGACCTCGACACCTTGTATGCTCAATACCAGGACGCCGTCACCAAGCAGATCAACGTGCGCCTCAGCTACCGCTGGAAGAAACTCCAAGTCGGCGTGAGCACGAACTGGACCGGCGAAGTGCTCAGCACTCAGTCGTCCGTCAGCGTAACCACAACCAACGCAGATGGCAAAACCAAGACCGTGACCAACGCGCTGAACATGTACAAAGCGCCAGAAATCAAGACGAAGTTTGAAATGTCATACAACTTCAGCTCGAAATACATCGCTACGTTCGAAATCGATAACATCGGCTACCAACGCAAAGAGTACTTCAAGAACGCTCAGCCCATGGCCCAACAGGTCAAGCTGTCCGCAACACAATATGTCTACGGCGACCCGGTTCTCCGTATCGGCATCAAGGGCTCGTTCTAATAGAGCTCGGGAAACCGAACCAACGTTTACTTCAAAGGCCCGCCGCAAGGCGGGCCTTTTTTATGCCCGGTTTTTCAACTCACCCGGATCTGCTGCCAAATCAAAGTCCAGCCACACCGATCCATCCGCATTAAAAATCTGCTTCCTCGTTTTCGAACGCGCCCCCCGCCAAACCCGATCGCACTGCTGGGGCAAGCGCACTACGCTCGGCATCGAAATCACGGCCGACTCCGTCTCGATTTTTGGCAACACACGATCTTTCAAGAACCCCATCATCAAACGCGGCAAATCCACCAGGGAAACCGCCTCATCGCTCGCTCCCGCCTCGCCTCCCGGCACCCGAACCAACAACGGCACCCGCACCGCTTCCTCATACGGCCAGCCTTTGCGAAACAAACCATGCGCGCCATGCATGTCACCATGCACCGACGTGAACACAACCAAGACCTCATCGCCAACGGTTTCCAATAAACGCCCAATCGCACGATCCGTCGCCTCGATGTGCGCGAAATACCCGGCCAGCTCCCGCCGCGCCTTCGCCTCCACCTCTCCGCCCAGCGGCACGTTGCCCGCCAGCCGCACCGCTTCCGGCGTGACCGGCGCCACGCCCGCCGCCGACGCGTCGTACGGCGGATGCGGCGCCTCCAAACTCACCACACAAAACCACGGCTTCCGCGCATCACCGCCGGAATCCTTTGGCGTTTGATTTTTGGCGTTTGTGATTTCCTCAGCGGCTCTCTGACAAACAACATCGCTTTGATAACCAGAAAAACGGGTTGGTTCCGCTAACCGCGTCCCATGCAACCACGGATCATTGAGCAAAAATCCGCTTTCAAAACCCTCCCAAAATTCGAATCCACCCCGCGCCTCCGGTGGCACCACGATTTTTGCATGAGCCTCACCCACGAGCGGCACCGCCGGATCGCGTTTCCATAAATGCCACTTCCCAAAAAACGCCGTCGCATAACCTGCATCACTTAGTTCATGCGCAATCGTTCGGCTCGTCGTCGGCAATGGGTCGAAATATTCCTTCACCCCGTTCGCTGGCGAAAGAAGACCCGTCAGCATCGCCGCCCGCGCAAACGGCCCAAACGGATGCGGCGTCACCGCCTGCGCAAAATTAACCGAACGCGCCGCCAATGCATCGATCGCCGGCGTGCGCGCATTCGGATCACCCGCATACCCCGTCGCCTGCGCCCGCCACTGCGTCGTAACGATCCACAAAATATCCGGCAAACGCTGGCTCATGTAAAAATCAATGCGTCGCAAACTCGGCCGGCACTTCCGACACCGGCTTTATCTCGATCTCGCGGAAGAAAATTTCCGAACCTTCCATCTGCAATAAAAGTCTCCCGGCAGTCAGTGGCTCAGAAACGCTGCCCACGACTTTGCGCGAACCAGTTAGTCGCAGTACGGCGTGGCCGTTGACGATCTGTACCGCCGTGTCGCCCACGCAAATCAACTCCAACGTGTTCCAGCCGTCCTTTTCAAACATCTCACTCTTATTACAGCGATTTTGGTTCGGTGTTTTGGCGCTGAAAGGCACCGAGAGAGCCGTCGCATCATAGATAAATTTTTTCTCACCGACCTTGCGCGCCGTGATATCACACGCGGTATCGCCAACAGCCACATACTCGCCGCAGTTCCCCTCCTGAATCTGAAACTGCTGATGCGGCATCCAACGCTTTCCCTCATCACCGTCGCCGTGTTGGCCATGCCCATGGAAAAGCAAACCCGAACCACGCGGCTTGTTCTCAGACCCCGGCAGCCACTTCTTCTGGCCCCATTTGAATTGCAACCGTACGTGATAATTTGAAAACGATTCCACCGTCGACAACGTGCCGAACCCTTCGCCAGAGAGTCGGATCGCCGGCTTCCCATTCACCTCAACCACCGAGAAGCATTTCAAGGGATCATTTCCCACACCGAGCACCTGCGCATACTCGCCCTTGGCATCACGTTCGACCCCCGGCACCACGCTCGTCGGCAGCGGCACGCCTAGGTAAGTTTCCCAACCGATTAAGTCCTTCCCGTTGAAAAGCGGGCGCCAACCCGTTTCCGCTCCCAACACCATGCACGAGCATACCATTGCACAAAGAACTCCGGAAAAGGTTCGTAGGTTCATTGCGACAGCCTGTTCCATCCCGCACTTGCGGCAACCAGTTTTTCCCCGACATCACACCTGCGTTTTGACAAACAAAGGTGTCCAATCGCATACTTCCTCCTCCATGACTGCCGCGCCCATCGTCCAGATCCGTCAGCTCACGAAGGTTTTTCGCCAAGGCGAGATCAACGTCACCGCCCTCGACCGCATCGACCTGTCCATCCAGAGCGGCGAATTTCTCAC
>JAYTWC010000014.1:0-2334 GCA_043743635.1 Verrucomicrobiota bacterium
GCGGCCGCGACGGAGAAGGGTTTGGAGCGGTTGATCGAGTTGCAGGTGCGTTATGAATTGGCGTGGTTGCAGAAGGATCTGAAGGCCTTGCGCGAACTGGGCACGCTGACAGCGACGCTTGTTCCTATGGAGCAGTTGTTGGAACAGGCGCATGCGTCGATTTGTCGGTGGATATGTGCTCGGGAGATCGCATCATTGACGGAGGCCGCCTTCGCAGGAGCGGTGGCAAAGGCTAAAATCGATCTGCGCGGGATCGTGCCTCGGTTGAGCGATTTATTGCGGGAGATTCTTTCGTTGCGATTGGCGTTGCAGGTGCATCCGCAGCCTTATGGAGGCCTCGGGCCCGAACTGGCGGCTTTGATCACACCAGATTTCTTGGCAACGACACCGTATGAACAGTTGGTGCAGTTGCCGCGCTATTTGAAGGCAATGCGGTTGCGTGCGGATCGCTGGAAACAGAATCCGTTGAAAGATGCGGAACGGGCGAGACAGTTTGCGCCTTACGCCAAAGCGGCGGCAGAACTTCGTTTGCGGCCGGGTGGAGGGGTGTTTCGGTGGTTGGTCGAAGAGTTTCGCGTGAGCCTGTTTGCGCAGGAATTAGGTACGGCTGAACCGGTTTCGGTGGTGAAACTGGATCGCGCATTATCGGCGCTGAAAGCCGGCAAACGGGTGGTGTTGGATGCGCCGGATTCTGGCGCGGCGGTGGTTTTAAAATCTTCCGGTGCGACGCCAATCATGGCGACAAAAGTATCCGATAAAAAAGTGGCGCCACTGAAAAATTTGGCGGCGCTCGACGCGCTTTTTCGGAAGACATAAGGCAAACTTAATAAATCTATAAGCTTTCTAAATTAGGGGTTGTGCCCTGGGAGATTTCGGAGAAAGTGGGGCAAGTTTAGGATCTCTTTTATGAACACTCCGATTGCTGTTTTATTGAGCCACAAAGGTGCGGCAGTTTTTTCGGTGACAGGACGCGATACCGTGGCGGATGCGGTGCGCGAAATGAGTTATCGAAACGTTGGTTCGGTTGTCGTGATGGAAAACGGGCGGCTTATGGGTTTGCTCACGGAGCGTGACGTGCTCACGCGCGTGGTAGCGGCGGGTCGTCAACCCGATCTCACCTGTGTCGCCGACGTGATGACACGGCATCCGGTCGTGGTGTCGCCGCGTGCGACGGTTGAGGAGGTGATGAATCTTTTTACGGAAAAACGCTGCAGGCAGATTCCGGTGGTTGATGACGTCGGCGACCAGCTGGTCGGCTTGATCTCGATTGGTGATGCGACGCGCTGGCTCGTGGAGACTCATCGCAATGAGGTTCAGCATCTGCGCCAGTACATTGCTGGCGGGATCAGTAACTGATTCTCGCGGTCCGCTGCGGCTGGTGATTTTTCGCAGTTCGTTCACCATTAAAAACTGGCGTGTGGGCGCCGTTTGATAGGAAATGCCGCGTCCCCGCATGAATCTCGAAACTGCTACAAAGAATATCGAACAGTGTCGCGGGCGCATGGATGCGCTCTATCAAAAACCTGTTTTTGATGAGTGGGTGGTTGTGAATCTGGCGCAAGCGAAGCCTCAAATCCTCACCTACGCTGGTCCACGTGCGGATACTTTTACCGCGCAGTTCCATCGCGATTCCGGCCCGCTTTTTGCAGAAATGCAGGGCAAGAAATACGAGGTGGGCGATTTTGAATTTGTGGCTCAGGCGCGTGGTTCGCGTTTTGATGCCTGTGTGCAGTTGGGCGAGACGACCTATCTGCTTTGCAATAACACCTATGGCACGATGGGCGATTTGCGCACGGATGCCCGCTGGCTTGAGGCGCAGAAACCGTTTGTTGCGCTGACGGAAAAATTTCGCGCCGATCCATTGACTTGAAGCTAATACCGAGCGTGTAGTTGGTGTGACGATCAAGAGGGCGAATGCGTAGACGGAAGAGGGGGGCGCGTATTGCCCGCGCTGGTCTTTGTCGCACTTGTTGCGTAGCTGTTTCAGGTGAGGAGATGTTAAATGGACGTTGTTAAACGAGCCGCGTTCATGAATGGTTTGGGCCGAACATAGTCCTTGGCCATAGGTCTGATATCCATACCCAACATGAAAAAGCTATTTTGTTTTTTGGTGTTATTCTGCGCCGCAACTTCTGCCTACGCCCAAGGTTCAGACGGGCCGGTGCGTACTTTGTCTGAAGAGGAAATGAATCTCGTTCAGGCCTTCCGGCGGAATCCCGAACCATTCCGCCGTATACTTTATTCGTCAGATGCGGGAATGCCGCCTCATCGCGAGCATCCCCAGCATCCACGGATTCTTGGGCCGCATGATTTGATTGACGTAGGGGTTGAGGG
>JAYTWC010000015.1:0-3311 GCA_043743635.1 Verrucomicrobiota bacterium
CGACACGGTCTTCACGCCGGCGTATTCCTATAGGCTCACCCCAACAGCCACGACCCCTGCGCTCGTGCGAGCCGGCGCCGGTAACGTCGCGGTAAACGCGCCCGCCGCCACCCAAACGGCATCAATTACAGGACCCGGTAGCGGCAATTACTTGAACATCACCTACACCGCCGTGCCCAGCGGGTTCACACCGGTTTCGTATCAATGGCGGTTAAACAACTCCGATCTCAGCGGTGCGACGCTCAGCACTTATACCGCGCCGACCGGACAATTCGATCAACCAGGAACCTTCAGCTATGCGGTCGTTATCGGAAATACCTCCGGGGAATTCATCGTGAGCGAGCCCGCAGTCGTCATCGTACCCAACAACTCCAGTTCCTCCTCATCAAGCTCATCGTCGTCGAGCTCCTCGTCTTCATCGAGTAGCTCATCATCATCCAGTTCCTCCTCCGGCACCTCGTCATCGTCCAGCTCTTCAAGCGGTGGTGGTGGCGGTGGCGCCGTCAGCGGTTGGTGCCTCGGCAGCCTGCTCCTGCTCAGCCTGGCCCGGCGCATCCACATCCCGAAAAAAACCTAAAAACCAACATCGGCCAAGGTTCTTGGCTGGAAAAAACGGCGGTACGCTGCATCCTTATTTCGTCTCCCATGAAGCTCCGCCTCCAAGCATTTTTTCTATTTTCGATCCTGACTTTTGGGCTACGGGCAGAACCGACCGACACGACCGATAGCGCCCGTCTTCAGAAATCGATTACGGACTTCGCCGAAACCGCAACGATGACTGTCGGCATCGCGATCAAAGACCTCACCTCGGGAGAAGAATTTCTGTTCAACGCCGACGATGAATTTCCGCAAGGCAGTTCAATCCGCATCCACATCGTCGCCGAGCTGTACCGTCAGGCCGCAGCGAAAAAGGTGACCGTCAATGAACCGCGCGCCTTCCCGGAATCCGCGCGGACACCGGGCTTCGGGGTTTTGAGCCACATGAACAAAGGCACCGTGCTCATGAGTCTTCACGACTACGCCGTGCTCATGATCATGGTGAACGACAACAGCGCGGCCAACCTGCTCACCGATATACTCGGGATGGATGCCATCAACGCTTCCCTTGCAGCGCAGGGCACGCCGGCCATCAAACTTCAACGTAAAGCCACGCCACGACAAGAAAACCAGCCGATACCCGACAACGTGGGAACACCACGTGCAGTGATGCGCGCGCTCGAACTTCTCCATCGTGGCGAAGTGGTGGACCGGGCGACTTCAGACGCGATCCTAAACGTGCTGGCGCTGCCAGAAGTGAGTTATTTCCGCCGAAACCTGCCCGCCGGAATGGTTTTTGCCGGTAGATCTGGTTCGGGAACGAACTCACGCTGCGACACCGGCATCGTGATGTTTAAGGCCCGGCCTTACGTTTTGTGCGTCATGCTAAAAGACCTTCCCCTTAACCCTGACGCAGGACCAAGATTTGCAAAAGCTGACGCGTTCATCGGCCACGTCACACAACTCGCCCAAAAATTCTTCAGCGCCAAATCCGCCTCTGAGTCGGCAAAGTCCGTCGACGAACCCGTGGCGCCAAGTCAGGCCACACCGTCGTCGTCCACCGGAAAGACCGCGTCGCCGTCTTCATAATTATCATCAAGCGAAGCCAACTGAACATTGCCCGAACGCGCAGCCGATTCGTGCTTATGCGTCACTTGAGTCAGCATTGAGCGGTGGTCGATAGCGTACGACTTCAAGGCCAGGCCGCCCAAAACCACAGCAGATGCCACAACGGTTAAACCTCTCCAATTTGGACTGCGGTAACCGCCCGTGGCCTCCGCCATCTTCGAGTACTTCAAATACGTGTAACGCATCCCTTCGCAGGCAATTCTCCAGCCCGCCAGCCCATCAAGAACACCCAGTCGCAAGATGTAATCGCGACAGAAACGCCAGACGGGATTGAGCCATACTTTGCGCCAGGAAATCCGGTTCTGCCCGAGCCGGATTTTTTCAGCAAAAATTGAAGTATAAAGCTCGGTCTTCGCAGCAAACTGATGCCGGGACTCAACCGTGAAATGCAGCACAACACCCTCCAACCCGCCAACGCGACAGTCAGCATCGCCGCAAAGCCCCTCATGCACCGCATCACGATTCCACGAAAACTTCCGTCGATCAAAGAGCCGCGTGTGCGAATCCGGATTCCACGCACCAAAACGCACTGGCTTTCCCTCAAAAAAGTTTTTGAAACGAAACGTGTAAGCGTCACAGGACGGCCCAGAGGCGAACTCGCGCCGAATGCTGTCCGCAAGCTTGATCGAGACACGCTCATCAGCATCGAGCGAAAGGATCCAGTCATTCTTCGCCAAACTATTGCCAAAGTTTTTCTGCTCCGAATACCCTTCCCACGCATGGCAAACCACTCGCGCGCCCTTCTCTTCGGCAATTTCCTTCGTGCGATCCGTACTGCCGGAATCGATCACGACAATGTCGCTCGTCAACGACCCGACAGAATCGATGCAGTCGCCAATGCGACGCTCTTCATTCCGGGCAATAATAACGACAGTGATAGGTACGCTGGAAGACAAACGAACTGACATGAGAACAAGCTGAAGATAGGAACGGACGGGGTGGGGAGGTCGGGATACCGCAAAACAACAACACTATTGTCAATCCGGGAAATTACCTTCTTTTTACGTTCTATGCGCTGGCTCGAACGCCGAGGTTTGCGGGTGCTTATGTACCATAAGGTTTCGCCAAATATCGGCGACGCGCTCACCGTCACGGTCAACCAGCTAAAAGCGCAGCTAATGTGGCTGCAGGCGGAGCATTACGAATTCATCACCTGCGCAGCCCTGCTCGCGGCCATGGAAAACAACCAGCCGATTTCTCCGAGGGCGGTCATGGTCACCTTCGATGACGGCTATCTCGATAATTTCGAACACGCCCTGCCGCTTCTTCGACAACTTGGCGTGCCGGCCACGATTTTTATCCCAACCGACTATATCGGCAAAACAAACTCCTGGGATCGCGACGCCGTCCCGTTGATGAACGCCGAACAGCTGCATGCGATCACAGCACAGGGCTTCGAGCTTGCCCTGCATTCACACCGTCACGCCAACTACAGCGGGCTCACCGCCGAAGCCCTGGCCCAAGACGTGCGCGTCTGCTGCTCCACCTTAGTCAAATTAGGCCTTCCGCATGTCTCGGCATTCGCTTATCCTTACGGCAAACGGCCAAAAACCGCCGCCACCAAGGCCGCACTCCTCGATGCTTTTCGCGAAACCGGAATCAAAGCGGCCTTCCGCATCGGCAACCGCGTCAACTCGCTGCCGCCC
>JAYTWC010000016.1:0-7391 GCA_043743635.1 Verrucomicrobiota bacterium
GGTGCCCGTTGTAAAATTTCCAGCCACAGCTTTCTCTGCGAAGGCGTGGAAATCGAAGACGAAGTCTTTATCGGCCACGGCGTGATGTTCACCAACGACCTATTCCCTCGCGCAACCGCAACCGGCGGCGCCCTCCAAACCGAGGCCGACTGGACCTGCATCAAAACCGTCGTCAAAAAAGGTTCTTCCATTGGTTCAGGGGCAACCATCCTCTGCGGTATCACCATCGGCGAAAACGCCATGATTGGGGCCGGAAGTATGGTGACAAAAGACGTCCCGCCGAACACCGTAGTCGCGGGTAATCCCGCCCGTATCATCAAATCTCTCCATGCAAAGCGCTAAAATTCAGGTCCCCTTCCTCGATCTTAAAGCTCACCACGACCCCATTCGTGCCGAGGTGATGGCCGCGATGAATGAAGTCATCGACGCCAATGCTTTCGCCGGCGGAAAGTACGTCACCAAGTTCGAAGAAGAATATGCTGCATTCTGTGACACCAAATTCTGCGTCGGCGTCGCGAACGGCACCGATTCACTCTGGTTCTCGCTTCTCGCTCTCGGCATCAAAGCCGGCGACGAAGTGATCACTCCGCCCATGACTTTCATGGCGACCGCTGAAGCGATCACTTACGCAGGGGCAAAACCCGTCTTCGTCGATATCGACCCGAGTACGTTCACCATCGATGTCACCAAGATCGAAGCCGCCATCACCCCCCGCACCAAGGCCATTATGCCTGTGCATCTGTTCGGTCAATGCGCCGACATGGATCCGATCCTCGCCATCGCTAAGAAACACAATCTAGTCGTGGTCGAAGACGCCGCCCAGGCTCAGGGCACGCTCTACAAAGGTCGCAAGGCTGGCTCACTTGGGCAGGCCGGTTCTTTCAGTTTCTACCCCGGCAAAAATCTCGGCGCGTGGGGCGAGGCCGGTGGCATCACGACCAACGATCCGGCTCTGCGCGAAACGATGCAGATGTACCGCGAGCACGGTCAAAAGAAAAAATATTATCACGACGTCGTCGGCTGGAACGGCCGCATGGACGGCCTGCAAGGCGCCGTTCTCTCGGTGAAACTTAAGTACCTGAACAAGGCCAACGACGGACGCCGCCGCGCCGCCGCCCGCTATAACCAATTGCTAGCAGGCACACCCGGCCTCACCCTCCCCGTCGAAGCCAGTTACGGTCGCCACATTTACCACGTCTACGCCGTACGCGTCGCCAACCGCGACACGATCCTGAAGAAACTCGGCGAACGCGGCATCTCCGCCGGCATCCATTACCCGGTCCCGGTTCATCTCCAGAACGCGTATTCTAATCTCGGATACAAGAAGGGAGATTTCCCCGTGAGCGAGTCCTGCGGCGATACCTTCCTTTCGCTCCCGATGTTCCCGGAGCTGACCGACGTGCAAATCGACGCCGTCGTTGCGGCACTGAAAGCCGTACTCGCCGAATAAGAACTGTCTCCGTGGCCCGGTCATGAACCATACCGGCCAAGACGCTGTTCATGACAACCCTGCCCTTGGAAACCCTGAAGGTCCGCATGATCAATCCGCTGGAAACAGCGGATTGGGATGTGCGCGTGGCGCAACTTCCTGGTGCCACTTTTTTCCATTCTGCAGCTTGGGCTCGCGTGCTCGTTGAGGCCTACGGCTTCAAACCTGTTTATTTCATAGGCGAACAGGCTCAACAGCTTGTTTCAGTCCTCCCCATGATGGAGGTGAATAGCTGGCTCACCGGCCGTCGAGGCGTGTCCCTCCCCTTCACGGATGAGTGTCAGCCGCTGGCTCCTGATGCCCTGGCGTTTCGTATGCTTTTCGACGCTGCCCGCCAACATGGGCTTGAACGGTCTTGGAAATATATCGAATGCCGGGGAGGAAAAGACCTGCTTCCCAATTCCCAACCTTCCACCCAATTTTTCGATCACGAGCTCAAACTGGAACCCGATCCGAAAGCTATCTTCGAGCGCTTCAGCGATTCAACGCGACGAGCTGTCCGCAAAGCTGAAAAAAGTGATTTATCCTTGGAGTTTTCCCGCGATCTGAAGGCGGTACGCGCCTTTCACGACCTGCTTTGCCTCACGCGTAAACGCCATGGCGTACCGCCCCAGCCCTTTCATTTTTTTGCGCAAATTCAGCGGCATATTCTCGCACCCGGCAAAGGTTGGGTCGTGCTGGCGCGCCACCAAAACAAGCCCATCGCCGGCGCAGTTTATTTTCACTTTGGCCAAACCGCCCTTTACAAGTTCGGCGCCTCCGATGATGCCGTTCAAAACCTCAGAGCCAACAATCTCGTGATGGCCAAGGCGATCGAATGGCATGCCTTAAACGGCTTCACCTCCTTTGGCTTTGGCCGAACATCCCTTCACAATGAGGGCCTTCGGAACTTCAAGCTTGGCTGGGGCACAACCGAGCGCCAGGTTAACTACGTACGACTTGCTCCTCGCACCGGCGAATTTCTGACCGCCCCCGATAGCGACGCCAGCCTTTCTCAACGTGTCTTCAACCGCCTCCCGATCAGTGTTTCCCGCCTGATTGGATCCACCCTCTATCGCCATGTTGCCTAAGTACGCTGATCTGGAAAATAATAAACTCCGCTGAATCACTTTAGATATTTAATACCGTGTCACATCCCTCTTCCACGCCTGAGCCCCGCAACGTAAGCCGTAGTGCGCCCCCCATCCAATTGCAGCCCGAACCACAGGGGACAAATCTGCGAATCAGTGATCTCTACTATACACTCTTTAGGCATAAATGGAAAATCGTCCTCTGCACGATCACAGGACTTGCCCTAGCCTTCGCAGCTCATAAACTCGTTCCGCCGGACTACCAATCCGAAGCCAAACTCTTTATCCGTTATGTCGTAACGGAAGGCAAAGCCCCAGGTCCAGGGCGCGACGACACCATCACCAAGTCACCCGATCAAAGAGGTGAGACCATTATCAAATCGGAATTAGAGATTCTCACCAGCATGGATCTCGCCGAAGATGTTGTTAAAACCTTGGGTGCGGATAAGATCGTCACTGGCCCAGTAAAAGGCGATCCAGCAGCCATCGCTGCCAGTATAATAAACGCAAACATGTCGGCCGAAGTTCCGCCGAACAGCAGCGTCATCGTCGTGATGTTCAAGCACAAAGACCCAACAATCGTCCAAAGCGTGCTCAGGGAAATCGTGGGGAGCTATCTCAAAAAACACGTCGCAATCCACAGTGCGGTCGGAATCGTTGGTGACTTTCTCACCCAGGAGACCGACCAGTTACGCGCCCGTCTGGCCCAGACCGAGGAGGAATTGCGACAGGCCATGAACAAAGCCGGCGTCATTTCTTTAGAAGATTCTAAGAAGAATTTGGACGAACAAATTACCCGTCTTCGCCAACAGATATTCGACCTTCAAACCGATTTGGCTGGACGGTCCGCTGTCCTCAAGGAAATGACCAGGGACACCCCCAAGACGGCAGGCCCTGCGACCGCGAGCGAGACCCCGTCGCCATTGCCTGCTGAAAAGATTGAGGCTTACCAAAAGATCATAGCCCAACTGTCACTGCTCCGCCAAAAAGAACAGGCGTTGCGCTCCAACTACACCGAACAAAGCACCCCTGTCCAAGAGCTTTTGACCCAACAAGCTGAAACAGAACTCGAAAAAAAGAAACTCGAAACCGAATTCCCCGCCCTAACCAGTCCATCAATTTCAATGGTTGCTTCGCCGAACCAACCCACCAACACCTATGATCCGGTTAATGAGGCGGCGCAGATCGTCGCCATCCAATCCAAAATCAAAATTCTTAATTCTCAATTAGAAGAAGTGCGCGCAGAAGCCGCCAAAATAGATCAGCTTGGGATTTCCATCATGGAAATCCGCCGCCGCAAAGAGCTTCAAGAAGCTAACTACCGCTATTACTCAGCCAATCTGGAACAATCGCGCATCAATGAAGCCCTCGGCAGTGGCCGCGTTTCCAACATCAGCATGATTGAAGCGCCAACCCGACCAGCCAGAGATTCGAAAAAACAATCCAAGATGCTGATCGGTATCGCAGTGGGTGGCATTGTGCTAGGGCTAATTTGGGCCTTTCTGATAGATATTGTCCTGGACCGTACCGTCCGGCATTCGGCGGATATTGAGCGTAATCTCAAGCTTCCCCTATTCCTCTCAATTCCTAAGGTGAAAACACATAGGGCTCTCGTGGGTGGCAAAGCCTCCGGCCTTGCGCTCCCCGCACCAGAATTGTCAAAGCAGCATCCCCAACCCACCGCGCTCAGTTTGCAGAAAGAAGAGAGCGATCTGGCTCTCAACCCCTACTACGAAACACTTCGCGATCGACTGATCAGCTACTTTGAAACCCTTAATGTACGGCATAAACCTAAACTTGTCGCCGTCACCGGTCTCGGCAAAGACTCTGGCATTACGACCATTGCCGCCGGTTTGGCTCGCAGTTTCTCCGAAACAGGCGAAGGCAATGTGCTCTTAGTCGACATGACCAAGGGACAGGGCTCAGCCCAACATTTCCACAAGGGCCTCACTGGCGTCGGACTCGAACAACTCCTCGAGACCAGATCCTCAGCCCAAGTTGAAAACAACCTCTACGTCGTCTCCGAGGATTCAAACAGCGACCGTCTGGCAAAAGGCATGCCTCAGCGTTTCAATCAGCTGATTCCAAAGCTCAAGGCGAGCGACTTCGATTATATCATCTTCGACATGCCAGCTGTAAGCCAGATCAGCATCACTCCTCGCCTGGCCAATTTCATGGATATGACGTTACTGGTGGTCGAATCAGAAAAGACTGACCGCGATATGGCTCAACAAGCCACGGACCTACTGGCTAAATCTAAAACGCCGATTGGCGTTGTTTTGAACAAGACAAAATCCCATATCCCGTCATTTCTGCGCGAAAACAACGATTTTTTCATCGGTAGCTAACCAGCTAAGGCGGTTTACTTTCTATATTCTTTACCCCTAAAAAACCGTGCTGCGTCGTTGGATCTATTATCTTTTAAAGCCCTACATACCTTGGTATGTGCGAAACCTATTGCGCGGGACATGGCAACGTCGCCAGCGCCAACGTTACGCTGCGACTTGGCCAATTCTGCCTTCAGCGGGCAAAACTCCTTCGAATTGGCAAGGCTGGCCAGGCAAGGCTCGATTCGCCTTTATCATTACTCACGACGTCGAAGGCGCTGAGGGCTATGATAAAACGCAAAAACTTGCCGAGATAGAACAAAGCCTTGGGCTGCATTCCTCGTTTAACTTCATTCCAGAGGGCGGATACACTTTGTCCCGCGAAATGCGCACTTGGCTAAAAACCCGCGATTTTGAAGTGGGCGTCCATGATCTGCATCACGACGGCAAACTTTTTCAGTCCGCCGAGGGGTTCTCGCAAAAGGCGGCCCGGATCAACCATTACCTCAAAGAGTGGGATGCCGTGGGCTTCCGCGCTGGGTTCATGTTGCGCAACTTCGAATGGTATCACCAACTTGAACTGGAATATGATGCGTCCTCATTCGATACCGACCCCTTCGAACCTCAACCGGATGGGGCAGAAACCATTTTCCCATTTTGGATTCCCTCCCCCGGCGTATCGGCCACAAACAACTGCGGCTACGTGGAACTTCCGTACACCTTAGCCCAAGATTCTACACTGTTTCTAATCATGCGAGAGCGCGATCCCCGTATCTGGACGCATAAGCTGGACTGGATTGTTGAACAGGGTGGCATGGCTCTCATTAACGTTCATCCCGATTATATAGATTTCTCAGGAAAAGCCTGTGATCGACGCCACTACACAGTGGAGCTTTATATACAACTTCTTCGCCACCTCAAAGAACGCTACGCTGGCCAATTCTGGAACCCGCTTCCCCGCGAGCTTGCCCGTTGGTATCGCGCAGGCCTAAACTTGCCGAGCAACCGCTAATCGGTGGTATTTATTTCACTTCTCATGAACAACGATTCCAGTGACACGCCGCAGAGCCTAAAGGGCCGACGAGCTGCCGTGCTTCTATATTCGCGTTACCCCGCCGATCCCCGCCCGCGCCGTGCCGCTGAGGCCATGATTGCAGCCGGTATGTCGGTGGATTTGCTGTGTCTATCGGGAGACGAGTCCGAGGCTCCTCGTGAAAATGTCCGTGGTGTTTCTGTCTTCAGAATACCGCTTACGCACCGCCGCAACAACAAATTGGTTTATCTCTGGCAGTACGGTCGTTTCTTCCTATCCAGTCTTTGGTTTCTTACGACCCGAAGCTTACGTTATCGCTACGATATCGTACACGTCCATAATATGCCGGACTTTTTAGTCTTCGCTGCACTAGCACCCCGGATACGCGGTGCTCGAGTGATTCTGGATCTTCACGACCCCATGCCCGAGCTCATGGAAAGCATCTACGATCTTGGTGCCGATAACTGGAAAGTTCGTGTGCTGCGCCTGCTCGAACGGTGGAGTATCGGTTTTGCAAATCTCGCCCTTACGCCCAATATAACGTTCAAGAACCTCTTTGTTTCCCGAAGCTGCAAACCCGGCAAAATGCAGATCGTAATGAATTCCCCCCAGGCGGAGATATTTAATCCTGAACGCTTTCCTGAGGTCCTGCGAAACGCCGCTAAGAGAGAAGGCTTCTGCGTAATGCACCACGGATCCATTGTCCACCGCCATGGCGTCGATTTACTCGTCGAGGCAGTGGCGCGCCTCCGCACCGAGATTCCGGGCATCTATCTTGATATCTACGGTCAACCCACTCCTTTTCTTGACGAGTTGCTCGCCCAAGCAAAACACCTAGGCATCAGTGAAATAGTTCGTTACCAAGGCACAAAGAATCAAACGGAGATTGCCGAAGCTATTCTTAAAAGCGACGTCGGCATTGTGCCGAATCGACGCTCGGCCTTTATCGAAATTAATTTCCCAACCCGACTCTTTGAATACCTCGCGATGGGTCGACCGGTCATTGCCCCCTCAACCCAAGGCATTCGAGATTACTTTGCACCAAGCGAGATGCTGATGTTCGAGCCCAATAACATCGACGACCTCGTCGCCAAAATCCAATGGGTTTACACCCATCGAGAGGAGGCGCAGGCTTTTGTTGAACGTGGCGCACAAGTTTACCGCGGCAACCTCTGGCACAAGGAAAAAGCACGCTTCCTCAACCACGTGGCAGTCCTGTTGCAGGGACACTAACTCGTTCGAGACCATCCACACGAGAGATGCCGCCGCCACTTGCACTTCTTGCCGCCTACGCGCTGGCGTTTTGGGCCATTCGGAAAGACTCGAGAGAGAATCCATACCCATCGGCGGTCCTTTGGCTACCTACCCTCTGGCTCATGCGATGCGCCTCCAGAACGGTCGATTACTGGCTGGGCGGTGGTGAAACGGGGCGCCTGGACCCCCTCCTGATCGCCTTAATGCTCATTCTCGGT
>JAYTWC010000017.1:0-5329 GCA_043743635.1 Verrucomicrobiota bacterium
GGGTTTCGAAATCATCACTTGAACTCAACGCTCACCTGACGACTCACCAGTACCTGTCATCTAACGTTTTCTCTAACGAGAAGCTGGAGAAAAAACAAATGGACTTCAAATGCAAGGAAAATCACTGCATACGCTCCGGCAACCGCTTTTCTTGCCACCCAATTCAGAGGCAATTAGAGCCAATTGAACCATGAGATTCGCCAACCGCTCGTGTCGTTGCAAGTATAACGACCACAATACACGAACAGCCCCTGCGACGGCGACCGAACCCCAGCGCTTCGGGAATCAACCCGTAGCCGCAACTGGATCTTGTGCTCGTACTTCGCTAGCCGCAGTTGGCGTTTGCGGACCAGCCATCCACCCTGCTGCGATTTGATCCGCCGCAGCCAACCAGTCAAAGGACGCCCGTGGATAAACCGAAACCGTTCCGTTTTCCGTACTTCCTGTCCATGAGAAATTCGCGCGTACACATATCTGCCCGTCAGCAAGGGTGAAATTTTGCAGCGTAATTGAACCCGAACCATCCGCAAACGACATTCGAGCCAATCCCTTGTGAAAGTCCACAGATCGCGACGGCGGATTTTTAACGGCACCCGACCCTTGGTTGACGAGGGCGGTTTCAAGAAGCGTGAGAAGTGTGACGAGGCGGGGAGCCATGAGAAAAACGAAGATGGGAATGGAACAATCCTCCTCTTTCATCGTCCATGGACACGTAAACTTTAGCCCCCAAGTTTCTGCGCCAACGGCCGATGCGGCCACGGCGTATTTTATATTTTGCCGTCATCAATTGGTCTGCTTAGATTTTTTGCGTCCTCAGTGTCCGCTTCTTCCTCCAAGCTTCATTCCACAGCCGCTGCTGCCTGCCCTGATGCGCTCATGGCACGCGTGGTCGCCGAATCCACCCAAGCCATGGTGGTTTGTGATGGTTATGAGCCGACGCGATCCATTCTCCTCGCAAACAAAGAATTTGAAAATCTGACTGGCTACACCCGCGACGCCGCAAAAGGTCGGCCACTCTCGCATCTACTGCGACCGCCCGGCGGACAATTCGAATGGGAGCGCGTCGATGCCATCCTCGCCGGCAACCAACCCTGGCGAAAAGCGCTGCCTGCCGCACGCAAGGACGGCACCGTCTTTTGGGCCGACCTGCATGTGTATCCACTTTGTCACGACGGCGTTCCGACTCACTGGGTTGGCGTGATCACCGACGTAACCCACCACCTCGAGCTCCACGCCGCACTCCATCAGAGCGAAGCCCAACATCGCCTGCTTGCGGAAAACATCCAGGATCTGATCACCGTTCACCGAGCGGATGGGCGCTGCCTGTTCGCCTCACCGTCGAGTCGCACCATGCTCGGCTACGACCCCGAGGAACTGACCGGAAAACCCCTGCGCCTGATCCTCCACCACGCCGATCGTGCTCCGGCCCGCCGGATTTTCGAAAACCATTTCGCCGGCCGCACCGAAAGCGTTTTCGTTCACCGCCTGCGCCGCAAAGACGGCACGTTTCTCTGGGCCGAGACCACCAGCAAATCTCGCCGGGAACCCGGCAACATCCAGCCCACCGAAATTATTTCCATCACGCGCGATATCTCCAAACGCCGGCAGGCCGAGGACAATCTCCGCGCGATGCACAGCCTGCTCGACGCCGTATACGAAGCGGTGCCGGTCGGCCTCTGCCTCCTCGACGCCAGCGGCATCGTCATTCAGTGCAACCGCGCTTTCGCCCGCGCCTTCGATCTACAACCAGCCGCTATCGCTGGCCGCAATGCCGACACCTTGCTGCCTGCCCTCGCCCTCAACCGCGCCGCCATTAACCAAAACACCCCGTGCGAATGCGAATGCGCCGATGCCCATGGCACGCCCTTCCCCGCTGAGATCACCATCGTCACTCTTGGAAAAGACGTCGGTGGACAGCGCCTCGTTGCCTTAACGAACCTGCGCGAACGCAAGAAAATCGAGGCCCGCCTACGCGAAGCCAACCAGCTCGAAAGCCTTGGCACACTCGCCGGCGGCATCGCCCATGATTTCAACAACATGCTCGCGATCGTCCTCGCCTACGCGAGCCTCCTGCGCGACGCCTCAGCCGATCCCGAACGCATCCTCCACTATGCCGACACCATCCTTGATGCCGGCCAGCGCGGAGCCGATGTCGTTCGCCAGCTCCAACTTTTTGCCAGCACTCACGACGCCGACGCCACCGCCACCGACGTGCACACCGTGCTCGACCAAACGCTCAACGAGACCACTTCGATCTGGCCCGAAAACATAAAAGTTTTCCGCCACTTCAACGCCGCTCAATCCACCGTCACCGCCGACCCGGTGCAACTCGTCCAGGCACTCAATAAACTCCTCGCCAACGCCCGCGAATCCATGCCCACCGGCGGCACGCTCACCGTGCGCACCACCGACCTTCAGCAACAACTCTTCTCGCCCGGCGCACCGGCCGAAACAAAAAACTACCTGCGTATTTCCGTGGAGGATACAGGCGCCGGCATGGATGCGATCGCCCGTTCTCGCATGTTCGAGCCGTTCTTCAGTCGTGGTAAATTGGCCGAGTCCGCCGGCATCGGTCTCGCCGTCGTCTACGGCATCATGCGCGCCCACCGCGGCTCGATCGAGGTCGACAGCGCACCCGGCCAAGGCACGCGCATCCACCTGCTCTTCCCTCGCGTCGAAGCCGAACCGCTTACCATCCCTATACCTCCACCGACCATCGCCGTTGGTCCAGCCTCGGAACGCCGCACCATCCTCCTGGTCGAAGACGAACAGGACATCGGCGCACTCTGGCAGGAACTATTGCCCACGGACGGCTGGCGCGTGCTCTGGGCCCGCGATGGCATCGAAGCTATTCGACTCTACCGCGCCCATCGCGACGAAATTGCCCTTGTCTTCACCGACATTGGCCTGCCGCAAATCGACGGCTGGCAGGTCGCCGACACCGTGCGCAAGGAAACCCCCGCCATGCCGCTCTTGATCGCCAGCGGCGCATTCCGCCACGGTGACCGCCAGCGCGGTTATGCCGAACCGGTCGCCTACCTCTCAAAACCCTACATTTTGACCCACGTGATGCGGCAGATCCGTACCTTGACCGCAGCGCCAGTCACGCCGTCCTGAACCTGCCACCAACAGGTTTCGCCAAAACTTCTCGCCTTTTGCCTTCCGCTCCGCGCGAAAGCCATTAAGGTATGGCTTCGATTCGCTTGCTGAAGCATGACGATTTGAAAACGCCTTGGGGCTCACCCCCCGCCCATTTTCTATTCCCCTCGCGCATAACCGCCCATGTCTCTCGAAAGAATTCTGGTACTCGACGACGAACCTTTGATCCAAAAGGTGCTCGATGAGCTCTTTCGGCGAAAAAAGTACACCGTCTCGATCGCCAGTTCGATCGCCCAAGCCGAAGCCCTCATCGCCCGCGAGACGTTTGACCTGATCATGCTCGACGTCCGCCTGCCCGACGGCGACGGCCAACAATTCCTCGAACGCGTTGCCACCATGCCCGACCGCCCGCTCGTCGTCATGATGACCGGCCATGGCACCATCGAAAGCGCCGTAGCCTGCATGCGCGGCGGCGCCTTCGACTACCTCATCAAACCCTTTTCGCCGGCCCAAATCGAAATCGTCCTCAAGAAAGCCGATTCCTACCGCCAACTCGTCAAAGTTAACCGCTACTTCAGCGAGCAAGACGGCGGCGAAGGCGACCTCCTCGGCCACAGCAACTCGATCGCGCGCCTCAAACAACTCATCGAACGCGTTGCCCCGACTGACGCCACCGTCCTCATCACCGGCGAAAACGGCACCGGCAAGGAAATGGTCGCCCGCGAACTCTACCGCCACTCGCCCCGCCGCAACGAACCCTACATTAAGGTCAACTGTGCCGCGCTCTCCGAAAGCCTGATCGAAAGCGAACTTTTCGGCCACGAAAAGGGCTCTTTCACCGGTGCCACCGACCGCCGCGAAGGCCGCTTCGAACTCGCCAACCGCGGCACGCTGCTGCTCGACGAAGTGAGCGAAATCCCCGCCAACCTCCAAGCCAAGCTCCTGCGCGTGCTGCAGGAACGCGAATTCGAACGCGTCGGCGGCACCAAAACCATTAAGGTCAACGTCCGCATTATCGCGACCTCCAACCGCGACCTCATGCCGTTCGTAGAGAAAGGCATGTTCCGCTCCGACCTTTACTATCGGCTCAACGTCTTCCCCGTCCACGTCGCCCCGCTGCGCGAACGCCCCGACGACATTCTCCTCCTCGCCGAATCCTTCCTCCGCCGTTTCGCCCGCAAGCACGGCCTTAAAATCCCCGGATTCACCGATGGCGCCGCCTCCTCACTCCTCGCCTACCCCTGGCCCGGCAACGTCCGCGAACTGCAAAACACCATCGAACGCGCCGTCATCCTCTCCGAAAACGGCCGCCCTGCCACCTCCGCCGCCCTCGGCTTACCGATGTTAGCACGTTCGGCTGAAGCCACACCCGTCTCCACGTTGGCGATGCCGCTCACCGCAGCTTCCACCGCCACCAACCCGCCGATTTCCACGCCCTCACCTTCCGGTCCACCCCCGGCGGAACTTGTATCCGAATTCTCAGTACATACTCCTTCGGCCGAACGGACCAACACCTCCGTCGCAACCGTTGACGAATCTTCCGCCATCGGCCAAAGTCAGCCCGCAGCCATCATCCCCCTCGACGAGATGGAAAAGCAAGCCATCCTCTCAGCCCTGCGCACCACCGGCGGCAACCGAACCAAGACGGCCGACCTGCTGAAAATCAGCATCCGAACCTTGCGCAACAAGCTGCAGGAATACCGCGCCTCCGGCGACTACGCCGACGGCGACGAAACGGAAAACTGACCGCAGACCGCCTTTCCGCCGCTCTCGCACGAACAGCTTTCCATTTAGCCCGCCTTGCGAAAAAGGAGAACCGAGATAACGGTGCGACATGACAGCCACACGCATCTCAATCCTGCTCGTTCTTTCCCTCGCCATGTTCTCTTTCTTGAAAGCCGAATCAATCGATATCGGCGCTGACGCGCCCACGCTCTCCGCCACGACCGAAACCGGAGAAACCCTAAACCTTTCCGACGTCTATAAAAAGGGGTTCACCCTCGTCTACTTTTTCCCAAAAGCCGACACACCCGGTTGCACCGCTCAAGGCTGCTCGCTCCGCGACGCCTACGAAGAACTCACAAAAATGGGCGTGACCGTGCTTGGCGTCAGCACCGACAACGTCGAAGCCCAAAAAGCGTTTAAGGAAAAATACCATTTCCCGTTCACGTTAATCGCCGATGCCGACAAAAAAGTCATGCACGCCTTTGGCCAGACCGGCATCATCTTC
>JAYTWC010000018.1:0-3124 GCA_043743635.1 Verrucomicrobiota bacterium
CTTGGTTTTTATGTGATTAATCGCGGCGGTGATAGCCGCTCGATCACGCATACAGTGAAGCCCGACGCGGACGAACCGCTGGCGAGTACGGCGATCATCATGCCGGTTTTTAACGAGGACGTGAGCCGCGTATTCGAGGCGTTGCGCGTGATCTATCGTTCGATGGAGGCGACAAAGAAGCTGGAGCATTTCGATTTTTTTATCCTCAGCGATTCGACCAAGCCGAACCAATGGATTCAGGAAGAGGTTGCTTGGGTTGAGCTCTGCAAACAGGTCGGCGGTTTTGGGCGCATTTTTTATCGCAAGCGCCGTCAGCAAATTAATAAGAAGGCCGGAAATGTCGCCGATTTTCTACGGCGCTGGGGCAAGAATTACCGCTATATGGTGGTTTTGGATGCGGACAGCGTCATGAGCGGCAAGGCGCTGGTGCAACTCGTGGCGACGATGCAGAAAAATCCCACCGTCGGCATTATTCAGACCGCTCCACGTCTGGTGAATGGCGAGACGCTTTATGCGCGCTTGCAGCAGTTTTCCAACCGGCTCTACAGCCCGCTTTTTCTCGCCGGCCTGAATTACTGGCAGCAGTACGATGGCAATTACTGGGGACATAATGCGATCATTCGCGTGCAGCCGTTTATTGAACATTGTGCGCTGCCCAGTTTGCCAGGCAGTGAGCCTTTTGGCGGGCGCATTCTCAGCCATGATTTTGTCGAGGCGGCGCTGATGCGCAAAGCAGGGTGGGGCGTCTGGCTCGCGCCTGATATCGAGGGAACTTACGAGGAGGGCCCGCCAACACTGATTGATAGCGCTAAACGTGATCGGCGCTGGGCGCAGGGCAATATGCAGCACAGCTGGCTGTTGTCGGCGAAAGGCTTCAGGCCGGTCAATCGCTTTCACCTTTTCATGGGGGTGATGGCTTACGTTTCATCTCCGCTCTGGTTGTTCTTTTTGATTTTTAGCACGATCAATATTTTTAATTTGGTTCTTTATCCACATCCGGGGGCGGTTCGTTTCGAGGCGTACACATCGGTATTTGGTTATATGGTAGAGGTTCCTGAGGCATTGACCTTGTTCATATTGACCATGCTGCTGCTCTTCTTGCCGAAAATTATCAGTGTGATTCTGACGCTCCAGAACAAGCCACTCGCGGAGTCCTTTGGTGGTCGCGGCTCGGTGGTGATTTCGGCGTTTTTGGAGATGGTCGTGTCGGCCTTGCTGGCGCCCATCAACATGCTTTTTAACAGCAAATTTGTGTTGTTCATATTGCTTGGCCAAGGCGTGTCTTGGGTGACGCAGAATCGAGGTTCCGACGATGGTACGGATTGGCGTGAGGCGATTCTTACGCATGCGCCGCACATGGCCTTCGGCATCATTTGGGGCGCTTCGTCCTATGTTTTGTCACCGGCGTTTTTCTGGTGGCTGAGCCCGGTGCTGGCGGGGCTGGTGTTCTCGATCCCGATTTCGATCGCGTTGAGCAAGATGAATCTTGGACGTCAGGCTCAGCGGTTGAATTTATTCATGACGCCGGAGGAGACGAACCCGCCGTATGAACTAAAGCGGCTGCGTACGAACCTCGAGGAGTGTTATAAGCACATGCGGCCGATCGAGGCGTTGCGTGATGACTACGGACTTTTGCAGGCGGTGCTCGATCCGTATATCAACGCGGTGCATGTTTCGCTGTTGCGGCATCGCAAGCCGAGTGAGGAATCAAGGGATTACTTTGCGACGCTGCGCATGCGATTGTTGCAGGAAGGGCCGGCTGAATTTACCACCAAGGAGAAAATGGCGCTGCTGCTGGATGCGGAATCCATGATGTGGCTGCATCGGGAGCTCTGGCGGCTGCCTTCGCACGCGTTGGCCGAATGGTGGCGTTTGGCGGTTCGTCAGTACAACGTGCTCACGGCTGCACCGATAACGGCTCTGTACCGCTAATTGCGGTTGTTTTGTGCCCGATTCGAAAATGCTTCAACCAGCGACGATTTTTTGCAATTCCGCCTTGGCAATGGCGAATTCGTCATCGAGTGAACTGAGAAGTTGATCAAGGCCGACCAGGCCGCTGTTGCGTGATTGGTGTTCGAGCTTTTCCGCAATGGAACGTACTCTCGTGGCGCCCAGGTTACTGGCGCTGCCTTTGATGCTATGGGCAGCACGGGTAAAGGTGGGCTGGTCGAATTTTGCGAGGCATTGCTTGAGTTCGGCGATGCGCTCCGGAGTGTCTTCCAGAAAGATGTCGACGATCTCTTTGAGGAAGGCGTTTTCGTCGTCAGGGTTGAGCAACCGCAGGTTCTCAATTGCCTCAGGGTCGATTGCTACGTCGGTTGCCATAATTTTTTAAGTTAAAGGTTTTGCTGAGGTTTTGTCGAGAGTTGGGCCGACTAGGTTTCCCATTCAAACGAAGTGTTTTGTTCGATTTCTTCAATGGTGGTTAGACCGAGCAGGACTTTTTTAAGGCCGTCATAACGCAGCGGTTTATAGCCGACTTTGGCGGCCGCTCTGGTGATTTCCTGAGCGCTGCGGCGTTCGGAAATGAGTGTGCGAATTTCTTCGGTGATGAGGACTAGTTCGTGAAACGCGACGCGACCCTTGTAGCCAGTGCCGCGGCAGGATGGGCAACCCTTGCCACGGTAGAACGGGACATCGCTTAGGCCTTCTTCCTTGAAATATTTCCGGAGGGTTTCTTTGGTCGGTATGTAGGCTTCTTTGCAGTCGTTGCAGATTCGGGCGACGAGGCGTTGAGCGAGCACGCCGATTACCGAGGGCGCGACCATGTAGGCTTCGACGCCGATTTCCATGAGGCGCACAATGGCTTGAGGTGCGGTGTTGGTGTGGAGCGTGGCGAACACGATGTGGCCGGTGAGCGCTGCTTCGGTGGCGATTTTGGCGGTTTCGAGGTCGCGGATTTCACCTACGAGAATGGCATCAGGGTCTTGCCGCAGGAGGGCACGCAGGATGGTGGCGAACTTGAGATCGATGTGGGCGTTGACTTGGGTTTGCGTGACGCCGTCGAGCTGGATTTCGACCGGATCTTCAATGGTCGATATGTTAATGTTCGGCTTATTGATTTCATGGAGCGCCGAGTAAAGAGTCGTGGTCTTGCCGGATCCGGTGGGGCCGGTGACGAAGA
>JAYTWC010000019.1:0-10485 GCA_043743635.1 Verrucomicrobiota bacterium
GCCATCATGATCGTGGCGGGCACGGTGCTCATCGCCAAGTTCGCGTGGATCATCTACGTGTTCGGAGCGTTTCTTATCCTTACCGGTATCAAGATGATCGTTAAGCGTGACGAGGAGTTTCATCCCGAGCGCAACCCGGTCGTGAAGTGGTTCAAGCGGCTCATGCCAGTGACCAATGAATATCGCGAGGACAAGTTCTTCGTGCGCGAAAATGGCATTCGCCTGGCGACGCCGCTGTTCGTGGTGCTGTTGCTCGTCGAAGTCTCTGACTTGATTTTTGCAGTGGACTCGATCCCGGCGATTTTTGCGGTCACCACCGATCCGTTCATCGTCTATACCTCGAACGTATTCGCGATCCTCGGGCTGCGCTCGCTGTATTTTGCGTTGGCTGGCGTGATGAATAAATTCCATTACCTAAAGATTGGTTTGGGCGTCGTGCTATCTTTTGTCGGTGTTAAAATGATCCTGGCGCACACGGCGTGGAAGCTAGATACGCTGATTTCGCTGGCCGTGATCTTGTTGGTGCTGGCCGCGGCGGTGGTATTGTCGTTGCTGCGGCCGAAGAAGGCGGCGACGCCTTCCGTCGCAATGTCCGTGAGCCCGGAACTGCCATGACCAGTTTTCCCGCGTGGAACGACTGATGCTTAACTTTCTTACGAACTATTCCCAATCTACCAATGAGTACTGACCACCGGAATTTATTGACCGAGATATTTGCCAAATGGACGGTCGATTTCGATCATTTACGCCGGCTTTTCTGCCACGTGCTAGACGAGGAGGGAAACGTTGAGCTGGCGGATTTCCTGCGGAGTTGCTTCGAGGAGGGCTCTCCACCGGTGCCGGCGAAGTTCTCTTCGCGCCACTGCCAAGCACTTTCGATCGTTTTCCAATTGCTCGACATCGTGGAGGAAAACACGGCGAACCAGATGCGCCGCCACTTGGAAGGTCAGAAATTAAGAGCCAATGAGGGCGGCCTTTGGTCGTCTGATCTGGGTGTTCTTCGTCAGCGTGGATTCTCGGAAGAGCGCGTGCGGGAAGTGCTCAATCGGGTTTGCGTCGAACCCGTGCTGACAGCCCACCCGACTGAAGCCAAGCGCGCCACGGTGCTCGAACATCACCGGGCGATTTATCTGCTGTTGGTCGAAGGGGAGAGCCGCCGTTTCTCCACGGTTGAACGTGCGGTTTTTGAGAGCCGGCTGAAGTCTGCACTCGAACGGCTTTGGCACACGGGCGAGATTTTTCTCTCAAAACCGGACGTCGATAGCGAAGTCCGCAATGTGCTGCACTATTTTCGCAGGGTGTTTCCTGACGTGGTGGAACTGCTCGATCAACGCTTCCAACACTCCTGGCAGACGGCGTTCGGTACGGAGCCACCGCAACTACCACGTTTGGCGTTTGGGAGCTGGATCGGTGGCGACCGGGACGGACATCCCTTTGTGACCTCTGAGGTGACAGGCCGTACACTCCAACTCTTGCGCGAAGGAGCAATGGCCCTTTTGCGGGAACGGCTCACGCAGCTTGCGATGAAGCTGAGCATGGCCGAATCGTTGAGCCCACCTCCTCGTTACCTGAACGATCGCTTGAACGAACTCTCGGTGCTTCTGGGTGAATCTTCGCGCGCGGCATTGGCCCGAAACCCTGGTGAGCCGTGGCGCCAAATGATCAATCTGATGTTGGAGCGTCTCGACCGAAGCAGCGCGGCTACGCCCCAGCCCGGAGCCTACCGTTCTCCATCAGAATTACTCGATGATCTCGCCGTCATTGAGAAATCGCTGCGCGAAATCGGTGCACGTTACGTAGCCAAACTAGATGTTCGTCCTATCGTCACCCAGGTCCGGGTGTTTGGGTTTCATCTCGCGGTTCTCGATGTACGCCAGAACAGCGCCTACCACGAGCGAGCGATCGCCGGTCTTCTGCGCGCAGCAGGGCTTCCGCGCACCGACTTCGGAAATTGGAGCGAGAAAGAGAAACTCGAGTTTCTCGAACGCGAGTTAAAGTCGCCTCGACCCTTCACAGGGCCGCACACACGTTTGGATGATGAGGCCGCTCAGACAGTGGGACTTTTCCGAATTCTGCGGGCACACCTTGATCGCTATGGCCGCGATGGGATTGGGCCGTTAATCGTGAGCATGACGCGAGGTTTGGCCGACCTGCTGGCCGTTTACCTGCTGGCCCGGGAAGGCGGTCTGCTCGTCGATGGGCCGGACGGCTTGGTGTGCGAGCTCCCGGTGGTGCCGCTTTTCGAAACCATCAAAGATCTGGAAAACAGCGAGTCGATCACTTCGGATTTCCTCTCGCATCCCATCACAGAGCGGACGCTTGCCAGCCTCGCGCACCGTCAGGGTCAACCTGAACGCGAGTTGCTCGTCATGCTGGGCTACAGCGACAGCAACAAGGATGGAGGCATTCTCGCCAGCCATTGGGGCTTGCATCGTGCTGAAACGAACCTGGCCCGCCTTGCCCGAACCAGGAGCCACCGGCTCGCTTTCTTCCACGGTCGGGGTGGCACGATCGGCCGCGGTGCGGGCCCCACCGATGTTTTTTTGGCTGCGCTTCCTCCCGGCTCGTTGATGGGGCGGATGCGCGTCACAGAACAAGGCGAAGTCATCGCCCAGAAATATGCGAACCGTGTCACGGCCGCTTTCCATCTTGAACGCCTCTTGTCGGGTGTGACCTGCACCACGCTTTTTCATGAAGCGGGCGAAGGACAGTCTCATCCTCTAGAGAAAATTTGGGCTCCGGTCGTGGAACGAAGTTATCGCGCCTATCGGGCCTTGGTGGAGCAGGAGGGGTTCGTTACATTCTTCCGTCAAGCCACGCCGATTGATGCGATTGAACAAACTCGGATTGGTTCGCGTCCCGCTCGGCGCACCGGCCGACCCACGCTCGAAGATTTGCGGGCCATTCCCTGGGTCTTCAGCTGGAGCCAGGCGCGGTTTCATTTGCCGGGTTGGTATGGTGTGGGCACGGCCTTGGATGCGTTGCGCAAAGAAAATCCCGCAGACTGGCAGGCCTTGCGCGAACAGATTCACGCCTGGCCGTTTCTGTCCTACACGCTCCATAATGTAGGTGCCGCGCTCATGATCGCAGACATCGAAATCATGAAGCTCTACGCCTCCCTTGTCGTCGATGAGCGTCTCCGAAAAACGGTGCTCGGCACCATCCTTCACGAATACGAATTGGCGGAGTCTTGCATCAACGAATTGCTCGGCGGACAGCCTCAAGAACGGCGTCCTCGCCTCGCCCTCACGATCCGTTTACGCGATCGGGCGCTGCGGCAACTGCATCACGAGCAAGTCCGTTTACTTCTGGCATGGCGTTCGGCACCGACCGAAAGCACGCTGGAAAATCTCCTGCTCACCGTGAACGCAATCGCCATGGCGCAAAAGATGACCGGGTAACCAAGAAGAATCACCGTGTCGCCAACTGTATTGACACCTCCAAAAACCACACTGGCGGGTACCCTGCGTTTCCGTTCTGGCAAGGGCGAGTTGACCACGCTCGGCATCATCGGAGGCGGCCAACTCGCAAAAATGACCGCACAGGCTGCGGCTCAACTGGGCTGCAAGGTCGTGATTCTTGAACGCCAGTCCGAGTTCCCCGCCGGCTGTGTGGCCGCACGCACGCTGATCGGCGACTGGGACGAAGCGAACGTCCTGCTCGAGCTGGCATCGCAGGTTGATGCGGTCATGCTCGAGAATGAATTCGTCGACGCCAAAGCGCTGGCCTCGCTGGAGAAAAACGGCCACATGCTCTGGCCATCGTCGAGCACGATAAGCCTCATTCAAGACAAGTTCATTCAAAAACAAACGCTCGCCCAGGCCGGCTTGCCCGTGCCAGAGCCCCGCAGTGTGGAACGCATCGAAGACGTGGCCGCAGCCGCTGCCGAATGGGGGTTCCCGTTTTTGCTCAAAGCACGGCGCAACGCCTATGACGGCAAGGGCAATGCCACGCTTCGCTCCAGCACCGACATCGAAACCGCGTGGCGCAAACTGGGCGGTCACGCCGGAAACCCGTTGTTTGCCGAGCAATTTTGCCCGTTCACTCAGGAACTAGCCGTTATCGTCACACGCAGCATTAACGGAGACGCCGTAACCTATCCCATGGTGGAAACGGTGCAACGCGATCATATCTGCCATGTCGTGTACGCGCCTGCGCCGGTAGCTTCAGAACTCACAGCACGCGCGGCGGAACTCGCTCGCCGCGCGGTCGAAACCGTGGAGGGTACAGGCAGTTTCGGTGTAGAAATGTTTCTGATGACCGACGGCGAGATCGTCATTAACGAACTCGCGCCGCGCGTCCACAACTCAGGCCATTACACGATCGAAGCCTGCGCGTGTTCCCAATTTGAAAATCACGTTCGTGCGGTGCTGGGCTGGCCGCTTGGTTCGCCCGCGCTGCGTGCGCCCGCCGCAGTCATGGTCAACTTGTTAGCGCACGCTGATGGTTCTGGAGTGCCGCTAGGTCTGACTGAAGCCCTGCGCGTGCCTGGTGCGCACGTTCACATTTACGGCAAGACGCGCAGCAGCGCCGGCCGAAAGATGGGCCATGTGACTGCGCTCGGTGCCACGCACGCGGAAGCGTTGGCCGTCGCCCAACGCGCCGCCGACTGCATCCGTTTTGGTTGAATTTACATGAAGTCGAAAACTCCTCATTCAAAATCAAAAGCTCCGGTTAAGCGGCCGCAGGTTGGCATCATCATGGGCAGCGATTCGGACTGGCCGACGATGAAGCTGGCCGCCGAAGCTTGCGCCGAGTTCGGCGTGTCCTTCGAAGCACGCGTGGTCTCGGCCCATCGCACTCCGGACGATATGGCGGATTATGCGCGCACCGCAGTGGCGCGCGGCTTAAAAGTGATCGTGGCCGGCGCGGGCGGTGCCGCTCATTTGCCGGGTATGGTCGCCAGTCACACACCGCTGCCCGTGATCGGTGTGCCGATCCAAAGCAAAGCCCTAAACGGCCTCGATTCGCTGCTTTCGATTGTCCAAATGCCCAGCGGCATACCCGTTGCCACCGTGGCGATTGGGAACGGACGCAACGCCGGACTTTTGGCAGTTCAGATTCTCGGCGTAAGCGATTCCAGTTTGGGAGAAAAGATCCTGAGGTTCAGGGCTCGAATGGCGGACGAATCGCGAGCGAAGAATCTACAAATGGAAACAGAATCGTTCAAGTTGGAGAAAATCTAACATGGATATCTTTGACGCGATTCGCGCGAACCTGCTCTCGCCGGCCGTACTGTTTTTCGCGCTCGGCATTTTCGCAGCTCTGGTAAATAGCGATCTGAAATTCCCCGAACCACTCTACGTCGGGCTGACGATCTATCTGCTCGTGGCCATCGGATTCAAGGGAGGCGTGGCAATCGCTGAGTCGGGGCTTAGGCAGATCTGGTTGCCGGGGGTTGCCGCGATGTTCCTCGGTGCGCTCATTCCTATTTGGATCTTTCCGATGCTTCGGTACGTGGGGAAATTCACGGCAGTTGATTCCGCTGCGATCGCCGCGCATTACGGCTCGGTGAGTGCGGTGACGTTTATTGCGGCCACCGATTATCTGAAATCCGTCAGCGTGCCTTACGAAGGATATACTACCGCATTTCTTGCCGTGATGGAATCGCCCGCGATCCTCGTTGGCGTCGTGCTAGGCAAACTGGCGACGAAGAAAGCCGGAGAATCTTCCGGCGCGTCGCTCCGGACTGCGGTGCATGAAGCGATATTTGGGCGAAGCATTTTTCTGCTCGTGGGCGCGCTGGTGGTGGGGGCGCTCTGCGGAACAGCGGGCATGGCAAAGGTCCAGGCGTTCTTCGTAACGCCGTTCCAAGGCGTGCTCGCGTTGTTCCTTCTGGAAATGGGTATTGTGGCTGGCCGACGGTTGGGGGATTTGAAAAAAGTGGGGCCGTTCCTGCTCGTTTTTGGCGTGGGTGCGCCGTTGTTGAACGGAGCGCTTGGAGTTTATTTGGGGCAATTGACTGGACTCGGTATCGGCGGAGCAACGCTGCTCGGAGTGCTGGCGGCGAGTGCGTCCTACATCGCGGCCCCGGCGGCCATTCGCATGTCGCTACCGGATGCAAACCCTACGTTTTATCTCACGGCTTCGCTGGCGATCACCTTCCCATTCAATATCACCGTGGGCATTCCCCTGTATCTGGCTTTTGCGCGCCAACTATTCCCTTGAACCAATGAACACCTATCCCATGAAACGCGTCACGATTGTCTGCGAAGCCTACGCCAAAGAGGCGGTGAAGAAGTTACTCCGTGAAATTGGCGCACACGGCTACACGATATTTGATGTCGAAGGTGCTGGTTCTCGCGGCGAACGACCGGGGGACATCCGGGAATTTGCCAATATTCAAGTTGAAGTGATCCTCCCGCTCGAGCGTGCGGACGTGCTGCTGCAACGGCTGGAAAAAGAGTTTTTCTCCCGCTACGCGATGATCGCCTACGATTCAGACGTGCGGGTACTTCGGGAGAATAAGTTCTAGTGCTTAGTTGCTCAAAACTGACGATCTGGATTTTCTGATCCGCTCCCACGAAGTGCGCCTTCAATGGCAGAAAGCAGGCTGTCCCTCAGAATAACGGGGCAATTCCGGCTGCGTCTCTCCGCAACTAAATCCCTACCAGCACGCCGCAAAGATCATCGCCCCGAGTCGGCTTGCCTGAAAATACCGCAACCTCAGCAGCGATCAACGCGAGTACATCATCAATCGGCGTCGCCTGATGCCGGCGAAGCGCCTCAAGCAGCCTTGGCGTGCCGAACTCTTCACCAGCGCTATTCGACTCTTCAGTCCAACCATCAGTGAAAAGCAAAAGACGATCCCCCTTGGCGAGTGAATGCACCGCCGACGTGTACGTGGCCCCGCGAACAAAACCAAGCGCCGGACCACAAAGCTCGTTAGTAAGAGGCTCCGGGGCAGCACCACTCCGCTGCAACAACGGCCACGGATGACCCGCACTGGCGATATCAATCGTGCTCTTCTCCAAGTCCACATGTCCATAGAGTGCCGTTACAAAACGCGGGAGCGGCGGGCGGTCCAATAACGGACAAAGACGCTCATTGAGATGTTCGAGCACCTCGGCCGGATTTAGCTGCTTGCTGCGCACATCGCTCAAGAGTCCGCGGATAAGCGTAGTCACCAAGGCCGCTTTCACACCATGCCCCATGACGTCGCAAAGGAGCACGCCAAAGCTGGTCTTCGAGTAAGGAATGGCCTGAAAGAAATCGCCGGCCAAAAATTCGCAGGGCTCGTAGTGGAATCCTATGCCAGGAACAAAGGGCGCATGCGAATCGAGCTCGGCGCGTACACTTTGCATGCTCGATGCCATCAGCTCGGTTTGAAGTTCGCGCGCCACAGTCAATTCTGTCTCCATCTGCTGGTTCTTGGCTTCGAGCTCGCGTTGGGCTTGAAGCGCACGGGCCTCCGCCTCTTTTTGCACCGTGATGTCCGCCGCCATACCGACGATGCCCTGGATTTGCCCGTCGGCATCGCGAAGAGGCACTTTTGACAACAGCATCCAACGTTTATCACTAAGCGGGCTCGTGTCGTACTCCTCACGGTTAAGGATCGAAAGGCCTTGCTCGAGAACGGCGTCATCCTCGAGGGCGACGCTGTTCACACGCGGATCGTTGGTGTACTCCTCGAGTTTCAACCCTTCGATTTCGGCCGCTGTCTTGACACCCACCGCCTCACGATAAGCGGCATTGGTCAGCCTGATCCTACCTTCGTCATCTTTGACGAAAATCCGGCAAGGAAGAATATCTATCATGGTTTCGAGCAACCGATGATGTGCCTCCAGTGCCTCTCGCGTTGTCTTCATCTCAGTGATGTCGCGAGAAATTCCAAACGTGCCAATGATCTCGCCATTGTCACCAAGCAGCGGCTGCTTCGACGTCACCACCCAGCGAGTCTTGCCGACACCAGAACGCGAACGCTCCTCTTTGCCAACAAAACCGCGTCCGGTACGAATGATATCACGCTCGTCCGCGAACTTTTGTCGGGCGAGTGATTTCTCAAAAAAATCAAAATCCGTTTTCCCCACAGCCTGATCCGGACTGGCCAGACCAAGGCTCGCTGCATGCGCATGACTATTCGCAATAAAACGACCCTCTGTATCTTTGAAATAGATATGGTCGGGCAGACTTTCCATCAACCGCCGAAACAAAAGTGGTGCCGACGCCACGAGAGACGACATAGGGCCGGCCGGATGAGAAGGCTCAGAAGCGCTTGATGAAGGCGTAGACACGAGGAGAATGTTTTACTAAAACACATGCCGCTGTTTGGGCAACCGATGATTTCACTGAGATCAATGAATAGATTTTCGCCGAAATATCGACTCGGTTTAGTTCTTGCCTCTGACCTCCTGGGTGTGGGTTGCTCTCTAGCGAAATTATGGCGCTGAAAATCTCTGCAAGAATGAGCTTTGTGTGGCTCTGCCTTGCCATGATTTTTTGCAGCGGCTGCATTTCAATGCAACCGCACACCGAAGCCGAAAAATCCCGCGCGCTTGATCCATCAATCGTAACCGGACTCAGCCGACTGCTGAAGCCCTACGAGCAAGCCCACCCCGGCCAATCAGGATTTCGCCTACTGGAAAATGGTCGCGAAGCTCTCGTAGCCCGCACCGCCCTCGCTGACGCCGCCGAGCGCACCATCGACGCCCAATATTACATCTGCGATCCCGATGCGGCCGGCTCCTTCTTTTTCCAACGCCTGATTGCCGCCGCCGACCGCGGTGTGCGGGTGCGCCTACTCCTCGACGACAACAACCTGAGCGACGACCGAGAAATGGCCACACTCTGCGCCCACCCCAACATTGAAGTGCGCGTGTTCAACCCCTTCATGTTCCGGGCGCGCTGGGCCCGGCTTCCCCAGTACGCCCTCGACTTCAATCGAATGGTGCGCCGCATGCACAACAAGATCTTCATCGCCGATAACGCTGTCTCGATCATCGGAGGCCGAAACATCGGAAACAACTATTTCAGCCTGGATTCCGAAAGTAATTTTCGGGACTTCGACCTACTCGTGGCCGGTCCCCTCACCCACGACGCCTCAACCGCCTTCGACGAATACTGGAACAGCGAATGGTCGGTGCCCGCCACCCGTCTGGTCTCAAAAATTTCATCCTCGACCGATCTAACGAAGCTGAAACAGCAAATCGCAAACCGCATCCACAGCATTGAGAATTTCGAACAGGAAAACGAAGACCGGCGCCGTGGCTATTTGCGCGAACTAACCACACGAGACGCACTTATCTGGGCAAAAGGCGAAATCATCTGTGAGCCGCCGCGAAAAATTCAGAATGCCAGCCACGAAACAACCCAAGTTTCCGGCCTCCTTGAACAAGAATTTCGCACTACGAATCAGGAGGTCATTATCGAAGTCGCCTACATCGTACCAACTGAGGAATTCCAGCGGCAAGTTAAGGAACTCCGCAACCGAGGCATAACGGTAAAAATCATGACCAGCGCGCTCGAGGCAACCGACGTGTCTCTGGTTTTTGCCTCCTACAAAAAGTACCGAACAAGCCTGCTTCAAGCCGGTGTCGAATTATACGAATATAAAGCCCACGCCGGCCTATCCCGCAGTGAACGCCGCTGGTACAAACCCCGCTCCACGCTCTCGTCGTTGCACGCCAAAGCACTCGTTTTCGACCGGGAACGCGTCTACATCGGCAGCGCCAATCTCGACCCTCGCTCCGTCAAATTGAACACCGAAATCGCCGTCTTGGTGCATAGCAAGAAACTCGCTGCACAAATGTCCGATTATCTGGCCGAAGATTTTTCTCCCGCCCGCAGCTGGCGTGTGCAGCTCAATTCCGCTTGGGAGTACCAGCCCCAACGCGGCGTTTGGCGCGAACAAAAATACCTGACCTGGATCGGCGAAACCGATGGTAAACCCACCACGCTCCACTTCGAACACGCCGCCAGTCGGTGGCAACGCATCAAGGCATTCCTCTACGCTCTGATCCCAGGGATCGAGCCTCAACTATAATCGGAAAACCGAACCGGCTTCTAGGTCTGGAGTGACGCCAAGTGGTGAAAAATGCCACCTTTAGCCATCAACTCATCATGCGTGCCGATCTCGGCGATCCGGCCACCCTGCAGCACCACGATACGGTGGGCATGACGAATCGTGGAAAACCGATGGGCCACAATCAGCGTCGTACGTCCGGTCGTTAACCGAACCAACGCCTCCTGCACAAGACGCTCCGACTCTGTGTCGAGCGCCGAAGTCGCTTCATCGAGCAGGATCAAACGCGGATTACGCAACAAGGCGCGAGCGATGGCGAGACGTTGACGTTGGCCGCCCGAAAGACGCGCGCCGCTGTCGCCCAGCGGCGTGTTTAGTCCCTGAGGCAATTCACGCGCAAACGATTCGAGATTCGCCTGCTTCAAGATATCCCAAAGCGTCGTATCGCCAATGCCCGCCAAGCCATAGGTCAGATTATCACGAAGCGTACCCGCAAAAAGAATCGTCTGCTGAGGCACGACACC
>JAYTWC010000020.1:0-1882 GCA_043743635.1 Verrucomicrobiota bacterium
CTAGGGACTTCTGCCCATTTATAAATGAGCGAGAGCGACAAAGCCATCTTGGCCGAAATCTGCTTCACGCTGGTTTTTTTAAACACTTCCTTCAGCAGCTCATGCGATTGCATTTCTTAAATCTGCGTATTCAGACCCCCGATGCGAATACATTTATCAACTGATAGGTACTAATAGCTCAGCGAATCGAGGACACGAATCCGATTTTTAGCGTGCCATGACCCGGCTGCTTGTGACACTCTGCCTTTTTTCCATGAATATTCACGAGTATCAGGCAAAGACGCTTTTTGAGCGATTCGGTGTCTACACATCGAAGGGCGTCGCGGTAAAATCTATGGACGAGATCGACTCGGCCTTGGCGAAACTTCCCGATGGAGTTATCGTCGTGAAGTCCCAAATTCACGCGGGCGGCCGCGGTAAAGGTACTTTCACCGACGGCTTCAAAGGCGGCGTGAAGGTCTGTAAATCGAAGGCTGACGCCAAGTTTACCGCTGGCAAAATGCTCGGTAATACACTCGTCACCGTCCAAACTGGCCCTACTGGTCGCAAGGTACAAACCGTGTACTTCACCAATGGCGTCAGCATCAAAAAGGAGTACTACCTCGCCATTCTTCTCGACCGCACGACATCACGTCCAGTGATCGTCGCCTCCACCGAGGGCGGCGTCGAAATCGAGAAAGTCGCCCACGAAACGCCGGAGCGCATCTTCAAGGTCTTCATCGATCCCGCCTACGGACTTGCCGACTTTCAAGTGCGTCAGCTCATCTTCCAACTCGGTTTCAATCCAACCGAACAAAAGCACGCCGCCAAATTGATCCGCAACCTCTACACGATGTTCTGGGAAACCGACGCATCGATGGTCGAGATCAACCCGCTTGTCACAATCGAAGGCGACCTCGTCGAAGCCCTCGACGCCAAAGTTTCCTTCGATGACAACGCCCTCTTCCGCCACTCCGAAATCGTCGCCCTGCGCGATCTCAACGAGGAAGACTCCAAGGAAATCGAAGCCTCGAAGTTCAACCTCAACTACATTGCCCTCGATGGAAACATCGCCTGCCTCGTCAATGGCGCTGGCCTCGCGATGAGCACGATGGACATCATCAAACATTTCGGCGGCACCCCGGCCAATTTCCTCGACGTCGGCGGCGGCGCTTCGAAAGACCAGGTCATCGCTGCATTTAAAATCATCCTCGGCGATTCCAACGTGAAAGGCATTCTCGTTAATATCTTCGGCGGTATCATGGACTGTAACGTGATCGCCTCCGGCATCGTCGAAGCCGTGAAAGAAGTTGGTCTCAAACTCCCGCTCGTTGTCCGGCTCGAAGGCAACAACGTCGTCGCCGGCAAAAAAACGCTCGCCGACTCCGGCCTCACCATCACCTCCGGCGACTCCATGGCCGACGCTGCCCAGAAAATCGTGCACTTGGTACATAACCACGCCACACCGCTCTGAGCCATTAACCGATCAACTCCTTATCACCATGGCCATTCTCATCACTCCCGAAACCAAGATCCTCGTCCAAGGCATCACCGGAGACTTCGGTGGACGTCACGCCAAACTTTCGCTCGACTACGGCACTCAGGTCGTTGCCGGTGTCACTCCTGGAAAAGGCGGACAAGTCTTTGAACACGCCGGACACAAGGTTCCGATTTTCAATACTGTCGCCGAAGCCGCCGCCAAAACCGGCGCGACGGTCTCCGCAATCTTCGTCCCGCCGCCGTTTGCGGCCGACGCGATCCTCGAATGCGTTGACGCAGGCCTCGACCTCGCCGTCGCCATCACCGAAGGTATTCCCGTTAAAGACATGGTTCGCGTAAAACGCGCCATGCAGGGCAAGAAAACCCGCCTCGTCGGCCCCAACTGCCCTGGCATGGTTTGCCC
>JAYTWC010000021.1:0-1646 GCA_043743635.1 Verrucomicrobiota bacterium
GCTTGGGCGGCACGAGTTACTTTATTTGACGACACTTCGATCGCGCTCATATGAACCGTGCCATCGGCATCAACGCGTTCAATGTCGCTGAAATCTTTCTCTTCGACCGGCAAGCTGGTGAGCAACAACCATTCGCGAAGAGGAATTTCGCCGTGCATACTGCGGTCGAGCCAAGCCATATCGGCGGCTTTCTTCGGATCATCCGGCGGCACGTCCAAGACATAGTCATAGGAGGAGGCAACAGCTTGTCCGTGATCGATGGCCGGAAGAAACATCGCGCTGCCGCGCAATGCCTCGGCCACACGGCCAGCCAATTTTTCAGACAGACCAGAACCCGGCAGCAAATTCACCGCAGTAACTTTGCCGGTCAGATCGACCTCAAGACGCGCTTGAATTCGGTTGATACCGCGCCCACGAAAATTATCAGGCCGAAGCGGATTTCCGATAAGCTCGGCGCCCGCACTGCTGTCGGCAAACTGCAGCGGCCGCACCGCCCGGCCGTAGTGTTCACGATCGAGCCAGGTGCTGGTGTTATAGGGATTGGTTAGCCAAGTCAGTTCAACCAGTTCGTCCACGGCACGACGGACGACGTTCATATCGGTCGGCTCAACCACCAAAAGCGGATCGCCGTGGCGGGTTAGAATCGCGAAGAGCGAGGTTTTCGGTTGTTCGACTTCCAACCGACGCAAAGTGGGGATCCTATTTTGCCAGGCAAATTTGGTCACCAACCAAGGCATCCAGCCAGCAATCGCCATGCTTTCGTGTTCCGCCGGCGTGGGGGCGATGCTGTAAAACACTCCATGCACCAAGCCTGGATAAACATTTTGGATCCGTTGATAGTTCGGTCCGATGTTGTTCACGATGAGCCATGAGCCGGAATAATTTTTATAGCCGTAAAAGACGGCGAGCAGCTCGGGCTCAGGCAGCTTGGTCAAATCGGAAGGGACGAGTGTGCGCTTCTGGAAGTCGAACTGCAGAGTGTTACCGATCATCTCCTGCGTAGCCTCGCTCCGGGCATCGCTCCAGCGGGCAGCGCGGACGGGCTGTTTGGCGACGATGCGATAAAAACGCTGGCAATCCTCCGGCGAGAGAGCGCGCAACGGAACGCGCTTTAGTACAGTTTCCTTGATGCGGAAAAGAGCAAACGGGCCAAAAACCGAGACCGGTTCACCGCGAAAACGAGCCCCATTGGCATCAGGCCAATCGGCGGTTCCGGCGGCCATCACGCCGAGACTGACAAAAAACAGGCAACACAAGTGGGAAAAGCGTGAACAAAGCATGGCGGGAATGGGGTAAACGTGAACGAGGGGAGATGCTGACCTTCCCAGCAAAACGATATTTGTTCAAACATTAGGACAGATCTCGGAATCACACGGTGCCTGGCTTCCTGCACTGCCTCCGGCCGATAGAGAAAGGCCCGGCTCTTTCCCTCGCGCCACGCTCCCTTTCCAGCCTTTTCGCAATCTCCTCTGCACCGTTGACAGCCTCCCGCCCCCTGCGTAATTCGTTTCCCTTTACGCCTGTAACCCCCGTTTCTGTTTTCACCCAAATTACCCAATCATAATCATGGCCGTTAAATCAAAAGCCAAGAAGCCCGCCCCCAAAGCGGTCGCAAAATCATCCGCCGCAAAGGGCATTAAATACGT
>JAYTWC010000022.1:0-5959 GCA_043743635.1 Verrucomicrobiota bacterium
TGGCAAGACGCCATTCAATGCTGTCCGAAAGTTTGAATTTGGCGCATTTACGTAAACCGTGTTGCCCTGAACCGAAGGTCACTTAATTTCCCCGATATCTCATGTCGTTTGTCCTGCCATTTCGCCGCCTAACTGGAATTGTTATCTTGCTGGTCCTAGTTGTCGTTTCCGCAGCAGGCTTAATCTTTCAGCAAATCCGCGCAAAGTCGACGCGATGGACGATGGTCAATGTTTCGCCTGTTCGATATCAGGCGGATTGCCACTTGCTGGAATTGCCGGATGGGCGGGTGGTGTTAATCGACGCAGCCGAAGGAGGTGATGCGCCAGATACGATTGTCCCTTTTCTAAAAACGAAACGCATAAGGCGAATCGATCTCGTGATCATTAGCCATTTTCATTGGGATCACTATGGCAAACTCATCGAAATCATAAACGCGGGAATCGCCGTTAAACGTGTGGCCATCAATCTCCCTGGTTCCCGTGAAATCGCCGACGCAGAGAAGCCTTGGGGCTGCAATTGGGAAGATGTGCAAGCCACCTTGCGATTCTTAACCGACCACCAGATTCCCTATTTCACGCCGCAGATTGGCGAGAAACTGATCGAGATCAAAAGGGGTAAAATCATCACTGCACTCGAGGTGGTTTGTCTTTACGACGGTATCCACACGCCAATCGGGCGTACGGACATCAATGATACCAGTATTCTTTTACGGCTAACGCATGGTCCCACCCGGGCGCTTTTTACCGGTGACCTAAACCAACGTCTAGGAGCATGGCTGGCAACCAGCACGTTCGATTTGAAAGCAGATATTCTCAAGGTGCCACACCACGGAACAGAAGGCCTCGCGCCCAATGAATTCTTTGCCAAAGTTGACCCGAAAGTCGCCATGATTCCTTCGCCGGAAGAACTCTGGTATTCTCTGCGCAGCAAGCGAAGCCGTGATTACTTTGCCGAACGAAAAATACCGGCTTACGTCTCCGGTATTCATGGTTCGGTTACGGTTGAGATGACCAATAGCGGTTACGTGATCACGCCCGAACACGTTGATTCAAAACCTTGACGTTGGACCGACCGATACGGGAGCAGAAAGCATTGCGCCAGACGGCCACCACCGCCAAGAGTCGTCGAACCAAAATGACAGATCCTTTTCAACCGACCTGGATACGCGTACTCGTAGCAGTGATTATTGCCACGGCGGCTTACTTTGTCCCGCAAGAGATTCCGCTCGAATATTACCCGCTCAACAATCCTTCGAGCGGTCTGCAATATCTCGAAATTACCTGCGCAGCCAATGTTAATGGCGAAACTCAAATCTACCTCGATCTCGGTCGTGGTTTCAATGAACTCGACAAAATTCGATTGCCGATTGGTCCAAGCGAAATGGCCTTTACCTATACTTTCCCGTTGCAGGATGCACCGCTGATGGGCCTGCGACTCGATCCGTTTGTGAGCGGAGCAGGGGAATTTACGGTTACGAACTTCAGAATCATTAACCGACGGGAAGAAGAGCTGCGGCGATTCACGAAAGACAGTTTCTTTGCGATGAATCAGATTGATAGCATCGCACCGCTCGAAAAAGGGTGGAAATTAATCATAAAACCTGGGGCCAACGATCCGTACGCGAACATTCAGCTGGACCGGCCAGCGGTTCCTGAGGGCATGAACGAGCGAAACTTGAAACGCTGCCTGCTGTCCGTTGGCTATTTGACGTTGATGCTGTGGATCCTACTGCTTGCCGTATATTTCGCTCTAAGATTTGGTTCAGGTTGGCGTCTCGTGCTGCGAGCCTGTGCATTTTTAGCATTAATCGCCTTCGTCTTCGCCATCGCAGGAAATCGCGGCTTGATTAAGAATTCACTGTTTTACGCGAAAAAGGCCGATCAGATTGCGAAACATGCGGCAAGGCATTGAGCCAAACCACGAGTCATCGCTGACGTGGGAAACGATGTTTTGAGCAGCGCGATGGTGCTAAAAATCTACGCTCCCAAGCGATTGACGCACAATAAATATTATGTCTAATGTGCAATGGCGGCTAGTTTTGTTCGTCGTTTTCGCGGCATGGTTCGTTCGCCCATAAATCAATCCACTAAAACGTAACTGTAAGAAGTGGATCGAACAGGCTTGCACTGTTCGCTACCGTTCGATTTAGCCTTAAATCTATCTGTTAAATCTCCGCTATGCTGTACTTTTTCAAAAACACCGCATCGCGAATCCGACCCTTTCTTTTTTTCGTTTTTGCCTTCATGCCACCCGCACTCGTCATCGGCAGTATCTCGACCTGGGAAAGGACTTCCTGGCAAGGCGAGGCTGCGTGGACTTCTGCGCAAAACAATGTTCGCGCCATCGTCACCGAATCACGTGCCCGCCTGATCTATTTTGGTCAATCCGATGGTTCTTTTAACCTGCTTAACGCCCCTTTGCCGCTCCTCCGTCCCTCGCCGGACAACCCTTGGCCGAACCAGGGCGGACACCGTTTCTGGCTCGGTCCTCAAAACCGCTGGGTCTGGCCGCCACCGGCCGAGTGGGAATACGCAGCCGTCCAATCCGTCATCGCTAACGGCGCCGTGCTCACCCTTCACCACGCCCACGTAAACAAAGACTACCCCGCGCTCACCCGCGAATACGCCTGGGACGGCAGTCGGCTCCGCTGCACCGTCCGCTGGATAGACGACGGCCACGCCTACTTCGGCCTGCACGTCGTAGCGGTCAACACTCCATTCGTCATCACCGCGCAGCTCAAGAAAACCGCCGACGTCCCCGCCGGTCTCGTCGTCGCCCGCATGGTCGATCCGGAAAAGCCGATCCAGTTGCCACACCCATCCGTTAAGATCGACGGCGACACTGCCACGATCCGTGGCGAAATCAAACAAGTGAAGCTCGGCTTCACACCGCAGGCTCTCACCATCGACCGTCCGAAGGGTTGGAAACTTTCCGTGATACCCGGCCCCGCCACCGTCGCCACCAGCGATACCCCCGACCAAGGCTATCTCAGCCAAGTCTGGGTCGGTAATCCTACCCACGACCTCGCCGAACTCGAACAGCTCACGCCCACGCTCAAAGCCGACGCCTCGGGCCACTGTTCCAGCACGATCTACATCGAGGCCACGCCGCCCGCACGCTGATTCCCCAATTTTAGTTTCACCCACACCTTAATCTCACACCTTTCACTAACTCACTCCTATGGCTAACTACGGCACCTTCGATGACGCTAACCGCGAATTTGTAATCTCCCGCCCGGACACTCCCCTGCCCTGGCTCAATTACCTCGGCCAGGACGAGTACTTCGGCATGGTCACCCAGACCTCCGGCGGCTACTCCTTCTGGAAGGACGCCAAGCTCCGCCGACTCACCCGCTATCGCTACAACAACAACCCGATGGATAGCGACGGCCGCTTCCTCTATGTGAAGCAGGGCGACTCGATCTGGAATCCCGGTTGGAAACCCACCCGCACCAAGCTCGATTCCTTCGAATGCCGCCACGGCCTCGGCTACTCGCGCATCACTGGCAAGAAAGACGGCATCGAGGTTGAACAACTCATGTTCGTGCCGCCTCAGGAAAATTTAGAGGTTTGGAAAGTCTCGGTTCGCAACAAAACCAAGAAGCCCCAGAAACTCAGCCTCTTCTCGTTCGTTGAATTCTGCTCCTTCGAGGCGCTCAACGACATGACGAACTACCAGCGCACTTACTCGATCGGCGAAGTCGAGGTCGAGGGCAACGCGATCTACCACAAGACCGAATACCGCGAACGCCGCAACCACTACGCTCTCTTCGGCTGCACGCGCAAAATCGACGGCTGCGACACTTCGCGCGATGCCTTCGTCGGTGTCCATAACGGCCTGCAAGATCCAAAGGCCGTTCTCGCCGGCAAGTGCACCAACTCCCGCGCCTACGGCTGGAATCCCGTCGGCGCCCACCAACTCAATCTCTCGCTCAAGCCCGGCCAGGAAGAAACGTTCGCCTTCATCCTCGCCTACGTTGACCAAGGCGATCTGCCGAAGTTCGAAAAGCCGCTCGTCATGAACAAGACGAAGGGCCGCGAAATCCTCGCCAAATATTCCGACCTCGCCGCCGTGGACGCCGCTTTCGCCTCCGTCAAAGCACGCTGGGCCGATCTACTCTCCATCTACCAATCCGCCAAGGTGCCGAGCCTGCCGCTCGCCCGCATGGTCAACACTTGGAACCAGGCCCAGGTCATGGCGACCTTCAACCTCTCGCGCTCCGCCTCCGGCTACGAAACCGGCATCGGCCGCGGCATGGGTTTCCGCGACTCCAACCAAGACGTCCTCGGCTTCGTCCATCTCCTCCCGGAACGCGCCCGCCAGCGCATCCTCGACATCGCGGCCACGCAACTTTCCGATGGCACTTGCTATCACCAATATCAGCCCCTCACCAAGAAGGGCAACGCCGAGGCCGGCAGCGGTTTCAACGACGATCCGCTCTGGCTGATCCTCTCGACTTGCTCCTACATCCGCGAAACCGGCGACACCACCATCCTCGACCAGCAGATCGGTTGCGCCGACATTCCCGGCTCGAAGCACACGTTGCTCGATCATCTTGAAATCTCTATGGCGTACACGCGCCGCAACAAGGGCCCGCACGGCCTCCCGCTGATCGGCCGCGCCGACTGGAACGACTGCCTCAACCTAAACTGTTTCTCGGACCAACCCAACGAATCGTTCCAAAACACCGCCAACAAAGCCAAGGGCGACGTCGCCGAGTCCGTCATGATCGCCGGCCTCTTCCTCTACGCCGCGAAGGACATGTCTTCACTCTACCGCTTCTTGAAGCGCGAGAACGAAGCCGCCCGCATCGACGGCTATTATGCCGAGATGCTTGACATCGTTGAGACCCAAGCCTGGGACGGCGCCTGGTACACCCGCGCGTTCGACAACTTCAGCAATCCCGTCGGCTCCAAGAGCTGCAAGGAAGGCAAAATCTACATCGAGAGCCAGGCGTGGTGCGTGCTCGGCGGCGCCGGCCAAACCAATGGCAGAGCCAAAAAGGCCCTGCAGGCCGTCGACAAATATCTTTACACCTCCGACAAGGGCTGCGCACTCCAGTATCCGCCGTATTCCGAATACCACCTCGAACTCGGCGAAGTCTCCAGCTATCCTCCGGGCTACAAGGAAAACGCCGGTGTCTTCTCGCACAACAACACGTGGATTCACATCGGTTGGACGATGTTTGGCGATGGCGACAAGGCACTGGAATATTACCTGAGCATTTGCCCCGCCGCGAAGCCCGACCACGACGTGTATCGGTCCGAGCCCTACGTTTACGCGCAGATGACCGCGTCGCAGTTCTCGCCCACGCCAGGCGAAGGCAAAAACTCCTGGCTCACCGGCACGGGCGCGTGGTCGTTCGTCGTGGCCAGCCAATACATCCTCGGCGTGCGTCCCGACTTCGATGGCCTGCGCATCGATCCGTGCATTCCGAAGAAATGGAAAGGCTTCAGCGTCACCCGCAAATTCCGGGGCGTCACCTACTCCATCGAAATCAAAAATCCGAAGGGTAAATCGAAGGGCGTAAAATCGCTCGTCATCGACGGCGTTAAAGTCGCCGGCAACCTCATCCCGACACCCGCCGCCGGCACCACCGCCGTCACCGTCGTCGCCACCCTCGGATAAACAGAATCACAAGGTAGGGCGGCCACTCCGCTGGCCGCCGCGTCCTTCCATCGGCGCGGAGCGGAGTCCGCGCCCTACCATCTTCCAGCAACCGAACCTTTCCATACCGACTATGCAATTCGGCCATTTCGACGACAAAGCCAAAGAATACGTCATCACGCGTCCCGACACTCCGCGTCCGTGGAGCAATTATCTCGGCTCGACCGAGTACGGCGCGATCATCACCAACAACGCCGGCGGCTACGGCTTCTACAAGAGCGCGCTCAACGGTCGTTTCCTTCGCTCGCGTTCCAACTCCGTGCCGATGGACCAGCCCGGTCGCTACTTCTA
>JAYTWC010000023.1:0-1511 GCA_043743635.1 Verrucomicrobiota bacterium
CGGGGGCGTATTCGCATCTGTATTGGGAGCTCCTCAGAACGCCAAAGATCATCCAGCAGTGAACGTGATACCGGTATACGTGCGGGCGGATGCGAAGGCGTTGACATTCATGGCGCAAGCGGTGACCGACCGCAAACTTGTGATTCCGATTGGGCCGAAATTTCCGCTCCAGGATGCTGCGAAAGCTCACGCAGCCGCTGAAAAGGGCGGGGCTGGCAAGATCTTGCTGGTCCCATAATTAATTTTAAGCCTTTCCGCTTTCTCGGTCGCAAGTTTCATTGCGACTGTGCCAGTTCGGTAGAAGTGGCGCGTGACCGCATCCGAAAAAGTCATATTAAGAGTAAGGAGAGAAGTCTATGAGTAGGAGGAACGAGGAGATCGTAAAGGAGCTCCTTGAAGGCGCTGCGGACAAGTCTGTCGTTCAGCGTCTGATGGCGGAGAATTCTGTGTATATGTCCCTCACATTCGACAATCCAGAGCTGAAACGGTTGATGCCGTGGGCCGGGGTACACCACGATGGAAGAAAGGGTGTCCTCTACACTTTTCAAACGTTGAATACGTTCTGGCACATCGACGACTTCACCATCAAGGACATTTTTAGTTCAGGCGAGAACGTGGCGGTGTTTGGCAGCTTTACTGTTCATTCAAAACGCTTGGATAAGATTTTCGTCTCTCCGTTTTCTGTTCACGCGAAGGTCAGGGACGGTCAGATTTTCTACATGCAGTACATGGAAGATACTTTCGGCACGGGGTCAACATTTCGAGCAAACGGGGTATGGACGTTTGCCGGCGATCCGAGCGGTACCGAAGTGCAGGTGGGCGATTGCAAGGGCATTCTTAACGGCAGTGAGCAGGCGCGAGCGTGACCCTGCGGCGCAGGAATGCAGCAATGACTCTGAATGGGAGATTCAACTCGTTTTCAGTTGCTGTCTATGCCGGGGGAGCTCTTCCTCAGCGGTTTAGGCTTTAAATTTCATCTCAAGGAGAATGATATGCGTGAAAAATTAGTATGGGCTGGCCACTCACGGGGGAGTGTTTCACGATTAGCCTCTGCATTTGCCCTTGCGTTTTGCCTTGTTATCAGTCTTTTTGCGGTGTCCACTGCGATTGCGCAGACCTCCGTCCCAGGAACAGAATCGACGAAGCTGGCTGCAAACTGGCGGGACATCAAGGACGGAGTGGGTGGCTATCCCGCGGGCCCCATGCTTGAGATCGCGCTGCGTCGTACCACCTCGGACAAACTTGAAATGTTCAAATGGCGTTCAGAGTTCATCTCGATGTTGAGTGCACAGCCGGGCCCGGTGATCGAGCGCGAATGGCATTCGACCTGGGGCCTTCCGGAAAATTTGGGCGCAGGCACCTGGACCGGTATGACCTGGTGGGAGAATCAGCAGAGATGGCAGGACATGGCCAACATGCTCTTTCCGACCCCGGTTGCGAAGAAGTGGCTTCAAACACTCGACATGACGTTGATTTTCGTCAAACCGCTCGACAACCATTTCGACCTTCAC
>JAYTWC010000024.1:0-2665 GCA_043743635.1 Verrucomicrobiota bacterium
TGACCGGCCGTATCAGTGGTGTGAATACGAAGACCCAAAACGTGGCCAAGAAGCCATCGGGCACGACTCTCACGATTGCACCTTCGGTCACCATCACTCCGAACCTGTCGGTCGTCTTCGAGTACTCTTACACCTCGTACAAGAATCTCGCTCTAGACAAGGGTAGCTACATCGCCGCCCAGGCCCGCTTCAAATTCTAAGCGACCAGCCTTAATCTAATTGCCGCGCCGCCGTAGTTGAATTTTCGATACACTTCGGAATCGACTGCGGCGGCACGTTTTTCAGTCTCAGTTTTCTCTCTTTTGCAGACCGGTGCGCGTCTGCCCGGGCTGCATATGCCCAACAGTTCATCCACGACATCTGATCCTATGATATCCAAAACTATCAAGTTCCTGTCCGCCGGCGCACTCGCGCTCGGTTTGTTCGTATCCGCTCAAGCCGCCGAAAAAACCGTCAAGGTTGGCGTGCTTCACTCACTTTCCGGCACCATGGCAATCAGCGAAACCTCGCTGCGTGACGTGTTGCTCTTCACGTTTGATGAGATCAACGCTGCCGGTGGTATCAAGGTCGGCGCTGATTCCTACAAAATCGTTCCAGTCGTCGTTGACGGTGCTTCGAACTGGCCGCTCTTTGCCGAAAAAGCCAAGCAATTGCTCGAACAAGACAAGGTCGCGGTGACCTTTGGTTGCTGGACATCGGTTAGCCGCAAGTCCGTGCTTCCTGTTTTTGAAAAGAACAACGGCCTGCTCTTCTATCCTGTGCAATACGAGGGTGAAGAAGAGAGCAAAAATGTCGCCTACACCGCTGAGGCCGTCAACCAACAGGCCACGCCTGCAGTCGACTTCTATCTCGCCGAAGGGAAAAAGAAGTTCTATCTGCTCGGCTCTGACTACGTTTATCCTCAGACCACCAACTTGGTTCTCCTTGAGTATCTCCTGAGCAAGGGCGTTCCTCTGGAAAACATCGGTGGTGGCTTCCGCAAGGATGAAGCCGGCAAGATCATTTCCGCCGGTAAATATACTCCCTTCGGCCATACCGATTACCAACAGATCGTTGCCGATATCAAGCAGTTCGCTGCTTCCGGTGATGCCTGCGTGATCTCCACGCTCAATGGCGACACCAACGTTCCTTTCTTCAAGGAATACGCCGCTTCCGGTCTCACCGCCGAAACCTGTCCAGTGGTTTCGTTCTCGATCTCCGAGGACGAATTCCGCGGCCTGCCTGCCGACAAACTCGTTGGCCAACTCGGTTGCTGGACCTATTTCCAGTCGCTCGATACGCCAGCGAACAAAAAATTCGTCGCCAGCTTTCAAGCCTGGCTCGCGAAGAGCAAGGTGCAGGGCATCGTGAAAGAGAATCGCGTCACCTGCTCGCCCATGGTGCTGAGCTACGACGGTGTTTACCTCTGGAAAGCTTGTGTGGAAAAAGCGGGTACCTTCGATGTTGATGCCGTTCGCGTCGCATGGAAATCCGGCCTCTCCTTCGCTGGTCCTGGTGGCACCGTTAAGAGTCAGCCGAACATGCATATGACTAAGAACGTCTACATCGGCGAAACCAAGGCCGACGGACAATTTAAGATCCTCAAGTCCTTCGAGAACGTTTACGGCGAACCCTGGCTCAAGGGCAAATTCAAGTAAACCGAACTAATATAAAGTTCTTATAGAATTTCATTGTAGTTTTATTTCAGGAGGGGTGGGTTCCCCGAAACGAATCCATCCCTCCTTTTTGGTTTTAACCTGTATTAATATTTCTCATATATCGTGGTTCGTTTCATACGACATTATCTGAAGGTCATGCTTGTCTTGCTGGCTGCCGTCACCGCCGTCCGGGCCGGGGACACTTCGCGCCAGGTTGTCGCGCAGGCTGTGGTTGCCAGCGACGAGGCAAAGAAGCGCGAGCTCATTCTTTCTCTGGTGGGGCAGGGTGATGAGGCCATCGAGCCGTTGCTCGTGGCCTGGCGTAAAGATTCACTTTTCATTTTCAACTCGGCTGAAGGTGTTCGCATTCCCGTTCAGCTGATCGGAGAGAAGGATTCAGTCGGTGCGCAGCAAGCCCAGCGAATTGAAGACGGTAAAACTTTGTTGGATGGTTCGGGAAAGCCGCTTCGCCTTGTTGGCACTGAACTGGCCGCAGTTGAGCATACTTCTTCGTTGCGCCGAGCGATGAAGATCGTGCTCGATCTCATCGATCTTGGTGCGGCTGATCCGGCGAAGCGCATCAAGGCCATCCAAACCATCGGGCAGACCCAGGACGTGGTCAAAATGCCCGCACTTGAGGCAAGGATTAAGCTAGAAACCGATCCAGCGGTTATGCGTTCTCTGCGTGAGGCGGTCGCACTCATTCATCTCAAGGATTCCAAGTCTGACGTAAAACTTGGTGCACTCGCCGAACTGCGCGAACTGCATACCTTGAGTAGCCTCGACTTTTTAAATCACACGATCAAGGAGGCGGAGGCCGCAAAGGATAACGCAGTCCTCAAGGCCGCGCGTTTTGCACTTCAGGCCGTGGAGCAGCACCGATCCGCAGTCGATTTCTTCGGAACAATCTTTCGAGGGATTAGTCTCGGCAGCATTTTGCTCGTAGCGGCACTTGGATTAGCGATCACCTTTGGTTTGATGCGTGTAATCAACATGGCGCATGGCGAGATGATCGCGGTTGGTGCCTA
>JAYTWC010000025.1:0-3067 GCA_043743635.1 Verrucomicrobiota bacterium
GACACGAAGGTCGTCGCCAGCGCGATTACGTTGAGCAACAATCCCGGCAAGCGGGAACGTTGGTAGGTAGGCATAGGTTGTCTCTCTAGTATATAGGCAAGAGCAGACACACCGTTGCCGGCAGGTCGTATGAGCTGCTCCCACGCTTCATTTTTGCGATGAAGATTTCGAGACCGACGCGCGCAAAAGTTCCGCATCGGCCGCGTGAGCACTCCTGGGAGGGTCTTCGGACTTCGCATTTACCGCCGGCTTTCGCCGACATACTCGCCTCCGCCTTCACCGGCTTGCTGGCCGATTGGCTTTTCACGCGTTCGTAAGCGCGATGGAGGTCTGTGATGCGTTACCGCAGCGCAACTGTGGCCGATTCTCACGGCCTTCCCCTGAACCTGAAGCGTAATAAAAGAACGAGCGAACGTGCGCAGGCTCCGCGAACACACTGGCATCGCGCAACCTTTTTATTCGTGCGTATTTTGCCAACGCTTCCGCATCACACGCGGCCGACTCGCGAAAATTCTACGCTCGCCCGCTCGCAGCCGCCGCTGTTCTCTACCTTCAAACTCACGCTCAAAATTTTCCCGCAAAAATGCGCGCTTGCCTTATCGTATCAACGTATCTTGATATGACGATATGTTAAATAACCCATCCACGCCCTCCTCCGCCCGCGACCTCCCGCGCCTCTTCGCGGAACGCATCGTCGTGCTCGACGGCGCGATGGGCTCGATGATCCAAACCTACCGCTTGGAGGAAAAAGACTTTCGTGGCGAACGCTTCGCCAACCACCCGCACGATCTGAAGGGCAACAACGACCTGCTCTCGCTCACCCGCCCCGATATCATCGAGCAGATCCATTTCGACTATTTTTCCTCCGGAGCCGACATCGTCGAGACCAACACCTTCAACTCCACCTCGATTTCTCAGACCGACTACAAAACCGAAGTACTGGTTCGTGAAATCAATCTCGCCGCCGCGCAAATCGCCCGCCGCGCCGCCACGCGCGCCGAAGCTGCCACGCCGGGCCGCCAGTGTTTCGTCGCCGGCGCCATCGGCCCGCTCAATCGCACGCTCTCGATGTCGCCCGACGTCAACCGGCCCGACTTCCGCGCCGTCTCGTGGGACCAAGTCGTCGACGCCTACACCGAACAAATCACCGCGCTCATCGAAGGTGGCGTGGACGCCCTGCTCGTAGAAACCATCTTCGACACGCTCAACGCCAAAGCCGCGCTCTTCGCCATCGAGGGCGTCTTCGAAAAGCTAGGACGACGCCTACCGCTCATGATCAGCGTCACTATCACCGACGCCTCCGGCCGCACCCTCTCCGGTCAGACGGTCGAGGCCTTCTACAACTCGATCCGCCACGCCAAACCACTCTCCATCGGTATCAACTGCGCGCTCGGCGGACGCCAGATGCGCCCGTACATCGAGGAACTTTCCCAGATCGCCGATTGCCACGTCTCGTGCTACCCGAACGCCGGCCTGCCCAATGCCTTCGGCGGCTACGATGAAACGCCCGCCGACATGGCCGCCGTGCTCGGAGAATTCGCCGGTGCCGGTTTCGTCAATCTCGTCGGCGGTTGCTGCGGCTCCACACCTGCCCACATCGCCGCCATCGCCAAAGCCGTTAAAGGCAAAAAGCCCCACGCTTCACGCGTGTCGTCAAGCGCCCTACGCCTAAGCGGACTCGAACCACTGGTCGTCGCCTAATTTCTTAAAACTTACCACTTATCCCTTACCACTCAGAGATGTCCGATCTTCCGCTCTTCACTTCGCCCTTTGCCGAACTGCGCCGTCGTGGTCGCCACGCGATTGTGGAACTCCGCGCACCCGCCCTCGTGTTGAGTACGTCGCACGTCAACGGCGGCCTCCGCGAAGATCTGCGCTTCCTCGTCAACCACCAGAGCTGCGAACCGGTAAAACATCAGGAGCGTTTCGAACTCATCACCGGCCTGGGCCAAGACAGTTACCATCGCCACGTCTGCTCCGAGCTCGCCCTCGATCCCGCACACACCGCGCTCATGGGCACGGCCGCCGCGATGCAGTACCTCGGTATTGTGACGCATTCCTTCGCCGATCTCTCCGTCACCGCCATCGTCACCGCCGGTGTGACGGGCAACGCCGGTAGCGCCGGTGACGCCGCGCACTACGACGAACGCAACGGCGTCTGGGAACGCACCACCCCACTCCCAGCCGACGCTAAACCTGCCGGTACCCACAACGGCACGATCAACACCCTGCTTCTCTTTTCCTCGCCGCTCAGTGCCAGCGCTCTCACTCGCGCCGTGATGACCATGACCGAGGCCAAGACAAGCGCCCTGATCGAGCTCGCCGTCGGCAGCAAAAGTTCCTGGCGCCTTGCCACCGGCACCGGAACCGATCAATTCGCCATCGCCACACCGCGCGACGGCGGCGCTCCCCGTACTTGGACCGGCAAACACACCAAAGCCGGTGAGCTCATCGGCCTCTCCGTCCGCGAAGCCACCCTCGAAGCCCTCCGCTGGCAGAACGGCCTTGAACCCAGCTACACCCGCTCGCTTTTCCACGCCCTCACTCGCTTCGGCCTGAGTGAGGAAGCCTTCAAGCTCGCTCAAGAAAAATTACTCTCCGAGCGCGAATATCAGTTACTCAAAGCCAACTGGAATCCTGTCATCTTCGAACCGCAGCTCGCCGCCGCCGCCTACGCCTACGGCACTGTGCTCGACCGCGTTCTCTACGGCACGCTTAGCACCTCCTCTGCCCGGGAAAGTCTGATCAACCAAGCCGCGCTCATGGCCGCAGGCCTCGCGACCCAGCCCGACAACTTTCCCACGTTCCGCCGCGCGCTCATCCCGCACTTACCGGTCGATATCGGCAATACACCCGCACAACTCCTGCCCGCCGCCGTCGCCCTCGCCCACCGCGCCATCGCCCTCGGCTGGCAGAGCAAGTGGAAATCTGAGTAACCACAGATGAACACAGATAAACACAGATTGAGAATTAAGCCTACAGAAGTACTCTTTGCCATCTGTGTTAATCTGCGTCCATCTGCGGTTTCATCGTCTTGTTCCGACTGATGAACGATCTCGATCAAACC
>JAYTWC010000026.1:0-5186 GCA_043743635.1 Verrucomicrobiota bacterium
TTGAATCTGCACCACCACCGGAACGCGCGGCTTCTCGGCAACCGCCTCAAGCTCGGCCAACGCCTCCCACGCTTCCATGTAATCGGGCCGCAACTCCACTGCCCGGTCCAGGTACTTCCTAATTGGTTCGGCAACCAACTGCGGCGCGCGATAATCGAGCGACAACATATTCGTGACATCTTTTAACTGCGCCTTGGCCAGTTGCAGGTACACGTAGGCATTGATCGAACCACGCTCCACCGCCTTTTCCCAATAGGCGAGCGCCTGCTGACGATCTCGGTCCTTGCCGAGCGTGTACGCCGCCAGCACTTCATAGGGCCTCGCCGCCTTCGGATCGCGCTCCGCTAGCTGCAACATGTGCAACGGACTTCCCTCCTCAGGCCTGATCCGCCAACGAAGATTTTCGAGCACCGTATCCCGCTCCACCGCGCCCATCGGCTCGAAACGAATCTTACCGGCAAAATCACCAATCGGCAACTTGACCGTGCGCACGTTGAACCGCCCACCCGAAAGATAACCGCTCAACGCGCTTTCCATTTGCGCGAAATTCATCCCATAAACCCGCTGACACTGAGCCTCCAACGCCGTCGGATTCTCCTCCACCCCCTCGAAAAACTGCGTGAATTTGCCCTGCACGTTTTTATCGGTTCCACAATAAAGAAAATGAACCAACAACCATGACTGCGCATAAAAAATCTGCGTCTGAAACTTCTCGTTGTACTCCGGCGAGGAATGGTTGACCGCAAACAACCTTCCCAGCGGCATCAGCGCACTTCGCGCTATCACCCGCAACCGCTGTTGTGCTGGCTGCCCCACCTCCACCGAGTTCTCAGTGACCCGCATTGTCGCATAAAACTGGGCCAGCCCCTCATCCAACCAAGTCGGCGGATTATAGCCCTGCTCGTGCAGCAGCTTATGCACGTACTCGTGAAAAATAATGCTGTAGCCTCCGTCCTCCCCGCGGTCTTGGGAATCTGCCGAAAGCACAATCAAGTCCTCATCCTTCCCTTTTTGATAATACCCCGCCACGTCCTTAGTCTTTCCCTTATACTGCGGACAAAACGGCTTCATCTGATCCTTGGAATCAAACATCATGACGGTGACCCTCGGCTGCCCCACCGAAGAGACCCCGAAAACTTTCTGAAACGCAGTGCAAAACTGCTCCAGCTCGTTCAAGAAACGCCGCGACTCCCGCTCGGACGACGCACTAAACATGTCAAAATGATCCGTCTGCGCGTGAATCCAATCCTCCGCCCCACGTCCTGGTACCGCCAAAGCCAGGATCCCGAAAAGCAACCCCAACCAACGCCAAGAATTTTTCATTACCGCCAATGAGGCAGCAGGGCTAACCCCCAGCAAGTGCATTCAGCGCGCGACTGATTTCCTCTTCATCGAAGCCACCGCACCCGAGGTTTTGCCTCCACCAAAACCGCCCGCATCCGATTCAAGTTTTAGCCTATTCAGCCGATGGTAAAAGGTCACCGTGTCATGCTCGCCTGCAGCCATGACGCAATCCCTGCTGCCATGAGCCCAAAACGCAATATCCTCCGCAAGCTCAACCTATTCACCATCGCGGTTCTGCTTGCCACGCTTGCACTCGGCACCGTCGCCTTCGTCATCTATTTCAAACGCGTCTTCGCCGTGCAACTCGTGAACGGCCTGCAATCCGTCAGCGAGAACCTCGATCAAAATCTCAAAACCCGCGAAAAAGAATTTGCCGCTCGCAAACAAACGCTCGAAGCCGAGCAACTCGCCCGCCTCCGCCACGACGTCAACATTCTCCAGCAAGCCGTCCTTGTCCCTTTATGGAACCTCGAAAACGAAACGGCTGAATCAATCATCAAGGCCTTCCTCGAGAAGGAAGAAACCTCCGCAATCCGTATCGACGACGATTCGGGCAAACTCTTCGCCGCAATCCAGAAAAAAAACGGCCAGGCCGAACTCATTAAAAAGGAATCTGAGTTCCTTCCCATTGGTTCGGCTATCGAAGGCGAGCTCAGCAAATCTGGAAAAAAGATCGGCTCCATCCACCTCTACTACCTCGATGATTCGCTTAAAGCCAAACTGGCCCTCGTCGACAACGACCTAAAACAATTCCACGACGAAAACTCCGGCCTGCTCGGCTCCATTAATACCAGCATAAACACCACGGTCGAGAGCCAGACCAATCGCATTCTCATCATCCGCGCCATTGAACTTGGCGGCGTTTTTATCATCACCCTTATCGCACTCGGTTGGTTTATCCGCACCAACCTGATGAAGCCGCTGCGCGACATGCTTCTCTCGCTCGCCGACAGCTCCCACCAAATCCAGTCCGCCGCCTCCCAAGTTGCCACCGAGGCCGGCCACCTCGCCGAAGGCACTGCCTCCCAGGCCGCATCCATTGAGGAAACCTCTTCCACCATCGAAGAAATCTCGTCCATGGTGCAAAACAACGCGCAAAACGCCCAGGCCGCCGACGGCCTCATGGGCCAGACCCGCACCACGGTCGAACAAGCCAACACCGCCATGCAACGGCTGTACGACTCCATCCAAGCCGCCAATCGCTCCAGCCTCGAAACCTCCAAAATCATCAAGACGATCGACGAGATTGCCTTTCAAACCAATTTGCTCGCCCTAAATGCCGCCGTCGAAGCGGCCCGTGCAGGCGAAGCCGGAGCCGGCTTTGCCGTCGTCGCCGATGAGGTTCGCTCCCTCGCCCGCCGCGCCGCCGAAGCAGCCCGCAGCACCTCACAACTTATCGCCGATACTAACCATAAAATCGCAGAAGGCACCGCACTCGTCGACACCACCCGCAAAAGCTTCGAAGAAGTTCACCAACGCGTCTCCCAGTCCAGCACCCTGATCTCGCAAATCGCCACCGCCTCCAGCGAACAGGCCCGCGGCGTCGAGCAACTTAACGCCGCCGTCAACAACATCGACAAGGTCGTGCAAAACTCCGTCGCCAGTTCCGAGCAGTCCGCCGCCGCAGCCGAGCAAATGAGCGCCCAGTCCACCGAAATGGACAACACCTTATCCGAACTCCGCCTACTCGTCGGCGTTCACGCCAACCCTCAAGCTGACGAAAAAACCTCCGTCCCCGACCGCCCCGCAGTCATCTCCACCCGCCCCAGACCGAACGCAAGCCTAACCAAGTCAAACCACCTTCGTTGAGGCGCGTCTTTTTGCTCCGATGAAACCTTCCCCTTTTATCTCTGCACGCGCGGTCCGCTGTTTCCTGCTCCTCACTGCGGCCTTGCTCACCGCGCTCTCTACCCAGGCCAAAATTCATCTCAAAATCTCCGCCAACGCCCAGATTGTCGAATCCTTCGCCAAATGGACTGCCGAGACTCCAGTCGACCAAATCACCAGCTACAAAAATCCGAACGCTAACCGACCGACCGTCGACCTCGTCCTCGAACTTCAAGCCCTCCGGGCCGGCGGCCTCGACTTCGACTTCGAAATCATCACGGCCGCCAACAATGCCCGCGCCCGGCTCGACGTCATTCAAGCCAACGTCGACCTCACCGCCGAAACCACCTGGGATTTTCTCATCGACCCCGAGGAAAGCCACCTCCTCCGCACCACGCCCATCATCCTCGATGGCGAATTTGAGAAAGGCATCTACGTTCTCTCAACCAACGAAAAGATCCTAAAAGTTAAAACGCTCGACGAACTCCGCGAATTCACCGGCATCGTCGTTAACAGCTGGGAAATCGACGTACGCACTTTGCGCGCCATGCAACCCAAGGGCCTCGAACTCCCCTCAAAAAGTGAAAACGTCTACGCCATGCTCGCCAAAGGCCGCGCCGATTTCACCCTGCTTGAGCTTTCCTCACTGCCGGACCTCAGCAACGAAAGTGCAGGCGTACGTCTCATCCCTATTCCCGGCGTAAAAGTCGCCCTCAAAGGCGGCAGTCGCTCCTGGATTGTTGCGAAAAACTCTCCCAACGCCGAAGCCATCTACAACGCATTGGTGAAGGGTGTGAAAAAATTCCGCGACGAAGGTCGCATCACACGAGCCTTCAAGGAATGTGGATTTTTCAATCCCCGTGCCGCCGACTGGAAGCGCCTTTTCTAGAGCAGATTCAGTAATGCCACAGCTATTCACGGCATCTTTTCGCCCGAAAACATACCGCGCCCGCGCTTTTCATTTTAGAGCATCCAGAAAACTTGTCATCTATTAAATGACAAAACTATCATGTAGATACAAGTAGTTGGGTGGGCTATCGTGTAAGCCGGTTAAGGATTCGGGCTACGGTTTTTGTCTAGGTGCTCAAACTAAAACTTAGAGCCAGCACCTTCCCAGACCGGTTCACGTCTCAACGCCGCTGCGGGCCGGAAAACTTCCTCAAATATTTCAACGCGACTTCGAACTCGTGCGGCAGTGCGGCCTTGATCGCCACCGGTTCGCGCGTCGTCGGATGTTTCACGGTAAGTTCGCTGGCATGCAACGCCAGCCGGTCAATCAACGGCTTTTCGTCATCACGCCCTTTATAGCGACGCTTCAAATCCGAGAGCAAAAGTTTCACCTCCGGATCGCCGTAAAAAGGATCATTGAGCACCGGCGCGCCCACAGCCGCCAGGTGAATGCGGATCTGATGCGTTCGCCCGGTGAGCGGTCGGCACTCCATCAAAGCAAAACCACCAAAACGCTCCAATACTCGAAACTCCGTCACGCTGGTTTTGCCTCCTCGCTTGCGAAACACCCGCATACGCCCCACCTGATGCTCATCCTCGCCCAACGCCAGATCCACCGTGAAGCGCTCCGGCAAACTGCCGTCCGGCTCATGCACCACCACCGGCGTCGCCAGCTTCATCGCACGCTCGGCCGGCAACAACGCCACGATGGCGAGGTACATTTTTTGCACGGTCTTGCTCTGAAATTGGCCGCTCAAAAAATCCAGCGCCAATTTATTTTTAGAACAAAGAAACACGCCACTCGTATCCGCGTCGAGACGATGCACGTTCGCCACCCCGTGACCCATTTTATCATGAACCAAGCCCATCAGATTCTCGCGGGTTTTGTCCCAACGGTCTGGTGCGACCAGCATGCCGCTCGGCTTATCAAAAGCGATCATCGTCTCATCTTCGAAAATTACATCGGGCAAAGCCATGCCCTACACTGCCGCAAGGTGGTTTCGGTGCGCAAATGGTATTATTCAACCTGGCCGACCCTACAGGCCCCCGAGGCGCAAACCCAACCA
>JAYTWC010000027.1:0-1987 GCA_043743635.1 Verrucomicrobiota bacterium
GGCTTTCCAGAACCACCTCCCTTCACCAATAACGGCAGCCACATCGCCCTCGTGGCCGAGTTTTACGACATCAGCAATCCCGTGCGCCGCGAGCTGCACCGTCTCTTCATCTGGCACGGTCTCGACGCGCTCGGCGACCAGCCCAACGTCATCCACACCCTCGCCTTTCAATTCGCCGGTCCGCTCACCTTTCAACAATTTTTCCTCGATACCGTCGCTGAATGGCAATGCGCACGCGGGAAAAAAGCCCGCATCGTGCTCAACACAAGCAAGACCAACACCGATGCCATTCTCTCCGACCCCAAACGCGCCCCGCTCATCGATGCGATTGACCAGCGCTACTGGCAGTATCTGGCAAATGGTTCGCTTTTCGCCCCACATTCCGATGGGAAAACCGCCTTCCGCGAAGATCGCACCGAAGCTTTCGGCAAAGACCTCATTCCCAACGGCACCCCTGCCCTCGTCTACAAACAGGTACGCGAATACCACGATCGTTTTCCCGAGAAAGCCATCATCGCCGGCCACGCCGGTCAGGGGCCGATTCCGATCCTGATGGCCGGAGGCGCACTGCCCCTCCTGGCCGATTATTCCGCCGCACAACCCTTGAAAAACGACCGTGACGACCGTGCGTTCATTTCGTTTATTCGAGGCCACCTCGCCGTCGACCTCGCGCAGATGCAACCGGTCAACGGTTCAACCGACGCCTGGTGCCTGTCCGACCACGAGGGCAAAAACCGACTCTATTACTCACCTACCGGCGCACAAATCGCCTATGACAGGCCAATCGACCCAAAGGAAAGCTCTGGCCTCTGGTTCGACCCCAAAACCGGCACCACTCAGCCCGCCGAGTTGAAAGAAACCTCAACCATCACCAAGCCCTCAGCCGAGCCCTGGTTGCTGCTTCTTCAACTCAACCATTGAATCGGACTGTTCACTGAAGCTGTCTTCAGTCTGTCATTCTATCTCTCGCGTTATTTTCAAAACACACTCACTCCAAGGCCATGCGACTGCCCCGACGTTTCCTGCACCCACTTTGCCTCACAGCATTAGTTCTGGCACTCGCATTATTGGCCTGGGACACGTCACTTCGTCTGAGCGAGGTTTCCCGAAAAACAGCCATCCGCGGCGTCTGGACTGACACGCCCGCGCCCGATCCGAAATCGCCCACCGGATATGCGCTCGGACAACGGAACCTCGTTTTGCCCTACGAAGGAACCGACAGCTACCACTGGATCATGCAAACCCAGCAGATGTTTGCTGACGGTCAGGCACGCGTGCGAAAAGTTAACTATGACAACGCGCCCGATGGCCGCGAGGTACATTGGGCTTCACCGTTTCGCTGGTGGATGGGCGCCTGTGCCTGGGTGCATCATCACGTCACAGGCGAAAATCTCGCGATCAGCGTCGAACACTCGGCTCCCTACGCCAATCCGCTACTCCTCGCCGCGGCGCTCCTGCTGCTCACGCCTTTTGTCGCCCAGCGCTTCGGCCCGGTTGCAGGCGCGATCTTTGCGCTCAGCTCCGTGGCGATTGGTCCTTATACCTGGTTTTTTGCAGCCCCGATTCCCGATCACCACGGCATCGCCACCCTGTGCGGATTGCTGTGCGTGCTATCTCTGGTTGCTGGCGGTGGCGGATGGGTACGCCTGTCGTCCGTGAATTCAGCGAATCTCGATCTACTCACGCGCTGGCTTCCTGAAACCCGTCAGGCACGTGTTTGGTTTATCGCATCCGGTATCGCCGGCGGTTGCGGCCTGTGGATAAGCGCCGCCAGCCAGGCCCTGGTTTTAGTCGGTACCGGCTGTGCCGCCGTTCTGGTCGGCTGGTGCTCAAAACCCACAAAGGCCAAACCTAACTCAATCGCCTATGAGCCCATCCTTTGGCGCACCTGGGGCCTGGCCGGGGCGGCAACCAGTTTGAGCGCCTATCTGATCGAATACTTTCCCGCCGGCTCGGGCTGGCGGCTGGAAGTCAATCATCCTCTTTA
>JAYTWC010000028.1:0-2655 GCA_043743635.1 Verrucomicrobiota bacterium
AACGACGGATCGGCCATCTGCGCATCGAGTTCGTCGAGGCGGCGCTGAAAAGGTGATATGTCGGGCAGTTGATCCATGAATAATTCGGTGACAGTCGGAAAGCGGAGATGATTTGCGAATTGCGCAGGCGGCACAATCCGGCTTCTTTGGGCGAAACGACAGGCGCTTCCACCTAGAGGTGCTGATCCGATATGGCTACCACGCTTTTCACGCAGAACATCATCGCCTGCATTTGGGACTTCGACAAGACCCTAATCCCGGAATACATGCAGTCGCCCCTTTTTCGCCGCTACGGCGTTAATGAGAGCAGCTTTTGGGATGAGACGAACAACCTCGTCGAGCATTACCGCCAGCGCGGTTACAAACTTTCGGGCGAAATCGCCTACCTGAATCATCTGCTGACCTACGTCTTGGCCGGCTCGATGCCAAAGTTAAATAACAAGATTCTGCGCGAATGCGGCGGCGAGATTAAATTCTACCCCGGCCTGCCCGAGTTTTTCAATCGCGCCAAAGCCTTTGTCACGGAAAAAGAAATCTACCGTAAACACGAAATCCAACTCGAGCATTACATCGTTAGCACCGGCTTGGCCGAAATGATTCAAGGCAGCGCAATCGCCAGTTACGTCGATGGAATTTGGGGCTGCGAATTCATCGAAAATCCGCTCCAACCCGGCTTCCTAAAACAAAAAGAACTCGGTATTTCCGCCGAGGCTGAAATCGCGCAAATCAGCATGGTCATCGACAACACGACCAAGACCCGCGCGCTCTTCGAAATCAACAAAGGAACCAACAAAAATCCAGCCATCGACGTGAACGCAAACATCACGCCCGAAGATCGCCGCATTCCATTTCAAAACATGATCTACATTGCGGATGGCCCGAGCGACATCCCGAGTTTTTCCGTAGTAAAAAAGGGCGGCGGCAAAGCGTATGCCGTACACAACCCGGCCCGAACCGATGAATTCGCCCAAAACGACCGCCTACGCCAGGTCGGCCGCATCGATCACTACGGTCCCGCCGACTACACCGAAACCAGCAGTACCTCGCACTGGTTAAAGCTCCATATTCACAGCATGTGCGATCGCATCGTGACCGACCGCGAGGCCGCCGTCGCCTCTCGCGTATCCAAACCGCCGCGACACCTCAATTCGACTGCCGACGAAGAGTCAGCCAAGCGTTCCGCCAAGGGGCCCAAGCAAGCGTCGTTTTTGGAATAACGGCCGACGCACGAAACAATTTGGATTTTGATAGGGCGGATCGTCCCTCATCCGCCGAGGACAATGCGGAGCATTGTCCCTACCTCGATCACAGAGCCAAAATCCGTCTTACGGAATCGCTTCGAGTTCAGCTGCGGTCCAAGGCGTGCTGCGGCCGGCTGCGGCTTTCACGCGGATCTCGGTGACTTTCTCCTTGGTCACAGGCGGAGCATTATTCCCCCATTCCTGACGGATATAAGTCAGCACAGCCGCAATCTTTTCGTCCGAGAAATTATAACCACCAGGTCCGATCGCGGGCATGGCACTGTTGAAATCCTTGCCTTCAACTTTGATCGGGCCACTCAAGCCGTGCAGCAGAATGCGGATAACGCGCTCTTCACTACCGTTGACCCACTCAGACTTGGCCAGCGGAGGATATACGCCGGGCACACCAACGCCGTTCGGTTGATGGCAGGCCGCGCATACGGAGGCAAAACTCTTCTTACCTAGGACCAGCGGATCGACTTTCCCCTCCGCCACCGAGCTAGGCGCGTTTTTGGGGTCGAACCGTTCGTCATACACCATCGGACTAAAACCGCCACTGTTGTGGACAAAATAAATCGCGACCATCAGCACCATCGCCGAGATAAAACCGAGCAAGAAGAGCGGCATCGGCGAGTGACTTTCCTGAGGTTCGGGTTTTTCGCGAAGAAGAATCGAGTGCACCTGCTGAATACTCTCGTCCGAAGCACCCGCCTGCTCGATCTTTGGATTCCTATCCATGGGATCGGTGGTGCTCATTTCTTTTCCTCCGTCTTAGTTTTAGCGGCCGGTTCGACAAACACGTTGCGAGTTTCCGCATATGCATAGGTGTCTTTCAAACTCTGTAAATAGGCCACCAGCGCCTCAGCACGCGGGGTCGGCACAATCTCATAGCCAGCCGCAGCAGTATGCGGCGCGGGAAGCTTGATAGCCTTGGGCGAAGCCTGACCGACGATTTTGCGCGTCTCAAAAAGGAACGCGAACGGCGCCATGATTGAACCCTTCGACGTAATCTGCGGATCGTAAAGATGCAGCATATGCCAGTCACGGGAAGCTTGGCGGGCTCCGATATTGCGTAGGTCCGGGCCCGTACGCATGGTGCCGAGAAGAACACGTCCTTCGCGAATATAGTCGCGGGCCACGCTCTGACGGTCGCCCCAGCCACGTTTGTCATCAGCACCGAAGCCCGGACGACGCACCTGCTGGCTGTGACAATAAATGCATCCAAGATCCTGATACACCAGCTTACCCTGCGCGGCCAGGCCCGACATCTGTTCGGGATAGGACTTATTTTCCGTCTCATCGACGATCGGCTGTAGCTTGCCGTAGGTCAACTGGTTCGTCAGGACGATACCTGTCCACGAAAAGGCCAACGTGAAGAAGATGCCAAGAAATATCAACGGTGCGCGATTCATCG
>JAYTWC010000029.1:0-2217 GCA_043743635.1 Verrucomicrobiota bacterium
CACCAATCGAGAGTTGTGGAGGATTTAGCCATGACGTTGCTTAGCTTCGGAGCAAAAGGCCCGGGGTTTAGCGGAGTCAAACCGGTAAAGCGAAAATCTTACGACTTTCTTTCAACAGCTTTCCTCGTGAGCGGCCGGGCCAAAAAGAAGGCGGAGCGTGCAAGCGGTGTTTTGAAAAACAAGCACAAAAATGCGTAATCGTGCGGAAAGCGACGAGATGCGGAATTTAAGGTGTTCGCGTGGTCTGGCGTGAAGGTGTGTTTTTCGGTTTTGGTGCGCCGTCTTGATTTCTCGCCGACGGTTTCACACAGTCGCGTTTATGGGCCTGATCTACGAAAAATTTTTGCGACCTGCCTTCTTCTCGCTCGGTCCCGAGCGTGCGCACGAGCTGGCGATGACCGGCATGACCGTGCTCGGGCATCTGCGTCCGGTATGTCGTGTCATGGAGTGTTTCACTCAACTGCCTGCGTCAGCTGCGCGGCCGATCGATGTTTTTGGGCTGAAATTTCCCAACGCCGTAGGCCTAGCCGCTGGTTTTGACAAAAACGCCGAAGGCTGGCCCGCTGCCGCTGCGCTTGGGTTTGGGCATATCGAGGTCGGCACGATCACCGCGCTCAAACAGCCGGGCAATCCGAAGCCCCGCGTCTTTCGTTTTCCCAAAGAAGAAGCGGTGATCAACCGCATGGGTTTCAACAACGAAGGCGCAGAACTCATCGCCGCGCGTCTCGCGAAACAGCCGAAGGTGGGTCAACACCGTATTCCGGTCGGTATCAATCTCGGCAAATCCAAAGTCGCTGATCTCGATCAGGCCGTGGCTGATTATCTTTCGAGTTTCGCCCGTCTGGCCGATTATGCGGATTATCTCGTCCTCAACGTGAGCAGCCCGAATACGCCCGATCTGCGCAAGCTCCAGGACGAAGATCGTCTGCGTGAGCTCCTCGGCGCTATCACAGGCGCCAATAACGAACGCACCACCAGCGGCAAGAGCCGTAAACCTGTGCTGTTGAAAATCGCTCCCGATCTCAGTTTTCCGCAGATCGACTCCGTACTTGGTGCTATCGCTGAGTTCGGTCTCGACGGCATCATCGCGACGAATACAACGTTGGCTCGCCCGGGTTTCTTTGCGACAGTCGATCAGGCCGGTGGCCTGAGTGGCAAACCGGTGCGCAAACGCTCGACCGAGATCATCAACTACATCTCCCGTGCGTCCGGTGGAAAACTGCCGATCATTGGCGTAGGTGGAATTCACTGTGCGTCGGACGCAGCCGAGAAGCTCGATGCCGGCGCGACGCTCGTGCAGATCTACACGGGTATGATCTACCGCGGGCCCTTCTTCGCCAAAGACCTCGCGTGGGCTCTCAACGACCGCCAGAACAAAATCTGGCGGGTGTGAGCTGGCGCTGGAGGCCTGCTCACACGATTGAGTAAAATAATACGCTCAGTCTTCGCAAAAGGGTCGGCGGCGTACAAGGTGTCAGCTGTTCACTTTTCCGCTCATGAAGTTATCCCTCTTTTTGCCCCCGCAGATCGCCGTGTGGGCCGTCGCATTTTTCGTTGCTGCAACTGTCACTGGCTGGTCGGCCGAAACAGCTGCCACGCCTAACGGTAAGGTCATCCTCACGCTCAACGCGGCTGAGTACCTTGAAATGCCAGGGCTCAACGTTATGTTGGCGCACGATTTTTATCCCGAGGGACATCAGGGTGGCGTTGGCATTATTCAAAACGGTCTGCGCGTTGCGACCAATGGCGACGTACGCCTCGAGCCAACCCCCGGCCAGTGGCAGCCGGTGCCCAAGGTCGGCGCGCGCCAGATCGACCGCGCGAATCAGGAAATCAGTGTGCATATGGAGTACCCTGATCCCGCGAAAGATCGCAAGGGGTTCAACCCCGTCATCTATCCCGACTTGAATTTCGCCTACACGGTGCGCGTGCGACCCGAGGGCGCGGCGTTTCGCATCGTGGTCGATCTTGAAGCGCCCTTGCCCGAAGCGTGGGTGGGTAAAGTCGGTTTCAATCTCGAATTGTTTCCCGGTTTGCTCTTTGGTCGGCCGTACTACCTCGACGACCATGCGGGCGTTTTTCCGCGTCAGCCCAATGGCCCCGGCGCGATGCATAAGGAACTCGCTACGCCTGACGACGAACTGGCGACCGGTTATCAACTCGAACCCTTTGCCACCGGTCAACGTCTCGTCATCGCGCCCGGCTCCGAACGCCAGC
>JAYTWC010000030.1:0-1866 GCA_043743635.1 Verrucomicrobiota bacterium
ATGAACACCCGCATTCAGGTCGAACACCCCGTGACCGAAGAATGCACCGGCATCGACCTGATCAAACAACAACTCCACGTCGCCAACGGCAAGAAACTCGAATTCGACCAAAGCGACATCACCTTCGACAAACACGCCATCGAGTGCCGCATCAACGCCGAAGACCCCGCCCGCAACGTCGCCCCCTCGCCCGGCACCATCGAATTCCTCGTCGATGCCAAAGGGAATTATTACTTCATCGAAATGAACACCCGCATTCAGGTCGAACACCCCGTGACCGAAGAATGCACCGGCATCGACCTGATTAAACAACAACTCCACGTAGCCAACGGCAAAAAACTCGAATTCGACCAAAGCGACATCACCTTCGACAAACACGCCATCGAGTGCCGCATCAACGCCGAAGACCCCGCCCGAAACTTCGCCCCCTCGCCCGGCACCATCGGCCTCTACTACGCACCCGGCGGCCACGGCGTACGCGTCGACAGCCATGCCTACAGCGGCTACACCATTCCCCCGTACTACGATTCTATGATCGGTAAACTGATCTGCTTCGGCTCGACCCGCAAAGAAGCCCTCGGCCGTTGCTACCGCGCGCTAAACGAATACCTCGTCCGCGGCATCAAAACCACCATCCCGCTCCACAAAGCGATTATGAGCGACCCCATCTTCATCGAAGGCAAAGCCACCACCGCCTACATGGAAGACTTCCTCACCCGCACGCCCACAGACCTGTTCATTTAAAAGATTTCCCCCTCAAAACCGGGCCCACCAGCCCGGTTTTTTTGTGCCAAAAAATGATCCGACTCCGCAATCAGCGTTTATCCGCGTCCATCTGCGGTTCCAAATTCCGTCTTCGACCGTGCCTTCAAAATCCATCACAACAGCCGACCCGCTCTTGCAACTTCGCGCCACGCCACGCACGTTAACCCTCATGCCGCCTCGCGATTTCACACCGCCCACCCGCATGGATGACCAGCCGGAACTCGGCGACATCAAGATCAACCACGACGTTGTTGCGAGCATCGTACGCCTGGCCGCCCAGGAAGTCCAAGGCGTCGCCGGCGTCGGCGGCGGCATGGCCGACGGTATCAGCGAACTCTTTTCAAAACGCGAAGCCGACAAACGCGGCGTCAAAGTCACCGAAGACGCCCGCGGCGACTACGCCATCGAACTGCGCGTCGTCGTCACCTACGGCACTGAAATCGGCCGAACCGCCTACGAAGTCCAAGTCGCCGTCCGCAAACAAGTCATCGCCATGACCGACAAAGGTGTCTCCCGCGTCGACGTCATCGTCGAAGGCGTCCGCCTGCCCTCCAACGGCTCCGCTACCACCAACGGCGACCGCCCTGACGACCTCTGGGCCGGCATCGTCACCAGCGACTAATCCGCCTACGCATCGTGTATCCCATTATCGAATACATTATCAACGCTCCACTCCTCGTGGTCGGGCTCTGGATCGCGGCCGGCCTGTTGGCGCTCATTCTCCTCTTTCGCAAACCCCGCCGCCACCTCCTCGTATCCAACGAAAGCGGTCGCCTCGAAATCTCCCGTCACGCCCTGCACCGCCTGATAGAAACCTGTTGCCAGCAAGTCAACGGCGTCAGCTCGGCCCGCGCCCGCATCGTCAAACGCCGGGGTAAATTTAAAACTTACCTCCGCCTCAAGGTTCGCCCCAACGCCAAGATGGACGCCATCCAAGGCTACCTCGCCCAGGAGATTACCGATATTTACAAGTTAAACCTCGGCATCGCCAACGTCGGCCCGATCGAAATCGAAGTCATCGGCGTCATCGCCGAACAAAAAGAATTCTGAGGCAAGGGAGTTCCGTTTCCGAGGTAGGGCGGATTATCCCTAATCCGCCGT
>JAYTWC010000031.1:0-2361 GCA_043743635.1 Verrucomicrobiota bacterium
GTCACAAATTTAAACCTGGCATAAGGTTCGGTATAGAAACGTTGAGCTGCTCCCGACCACATAAGCACCGAATCGCCGGCGAGCTTAGCCGGACGCAACCGCCAATCGTCCTGACCGACGGCGTTTTGCCAGCCGTTAAAATCACCCGCGAGATAAACCGTGGTCCCTTCCGCCGCCAGGTCCGGATTGCGATCCAATCGAAGAAAGAAAAAGATCTCACCTTTCTTGTTCGCAAAATATCCACTCTCCGCACCGAACACGTAGTCAGGCACTTTCGTCAGCGTTGTAAAATTTGGACCATCCGGGCCAAGCACCAGCGGAGGGGCGTAGCGCGCACGCCAATCACGCGTCAGTTCAATAACCCCACGAGAGGGCGATTCGAGCCAAGCCTGGGCAATTCTACATTCGCGTTGAGACATGGTCTTGGACCTATCATGCGCCGGGCCAGTTTGCCGGGACAAGAAGGAAAATCAGCAAGCTCGCGCAGATATTAGCACCACCAAGCCTCAATAGACACGGCTCAAGGCGCCACTTCAAACGCCAGCACCACCGGCTTGCCATCGAAATACGGCGCCTGAGGCAAGCCGAGCAGATAACACGCCGTTGCGCAGGTATCTTCCGTGCGGACTTCAAGCGGCGCACTCGTCGTCAGATCAAAATTTTTCCGTACGCCCGGCCCCACCGCGATCCACGGGATATGACGGCTGCGCGCATCGTCAGCACCATGCGTGAGACCCGCGCCACCATGATCAGCCGTGACGATAATAAAAGTTGACTCACGAATCCCAGCCCGATCGAGCGCCGCGAACAACTCCCCAAGTTGGCGATCCGTTTTCTCAATACACGCCATTTGTTCGGTCGAGCCCCAACCTTTGGCATGCCCCACGGCATCGGCATCGGGAAAATGTACGAAAATCACATCAGGTTTGTTTTTTTCAATAATTCTAACTGCCTGCGCGACGACCGCCTCGTTGGTGCTCTTGGCCTCGTCCGGAACCGCCGACCATGTCACGGTGCCCGGTTTAGCCAACGCCGCGAATTTGGATTTCCCTGCGATCATCGCACATGAATAACCAGCCTTCGTCGCCATTTCAAAAAGGGTCGGCACCTTCGGATAAACCGGCTCACTCAAAGGCAAAACACGATTCCACTCAATGCCGTGTTTGTTCGGTATAACACCCGTCAACATGCTCGTATGCGATGGCAGCGTGATCGAAACCGCCGTGGTCTTTGCCCAAAATGTGTACGCCCCACGCTTCACCATGCTGCGCAAATTCGGCATATCCGCCAACAACGCGCAATCAGGACGAAGTCCGTCAATACTGACAATCATCACATGCTCCACTAAAGGAATTGGCCGCTGGGGCCTGGCAACTGCGATGGCTGATTGCCCGCGAACCATTGTCACGACGAATAAAAACAAAAGTAGCGCGGACATATTTTTCATACACGCCAACACCAACCCCTAGTGCCCAGTTCGGCAACAGGAAAGCAACTTGTTTCTCAAATGTTTCCGTCGGCAACCTCGCTCTGCCACTACACAAAAACAGCACAGCGAAAAGCTGTGCTGTTAAAGAAATTACCGGCTAAACCGGCACTCGATCAAAAAATTACTTGGACTTCTTCTTGATCTGCTTTGCGACCTTTTTTTCTTTAGCGGTTTTTGTCGGTGCCTTCTTGGTTTGCTTTTTTGCGTTCTGGGACTTGGCCATGATTTTTTATTTATTGAGGTTGCTGTACGCCTGCGAAGTTACCGCCAAATCTGCCCGGGGCAATAAAATCTCTGTGTTTTCCTAAAAAAAGGTTAGAGAAGCGCTCACCCAACCTTTCGTTTTTTCGTACTCCGAAGTTGTACGACTGCCCGCAAAAACCAGACTCGTTCCATGACTCAGCCCAAATCCACCGATCCACTCCACGGCGTCACACTGGAACGACTGCTCACCGTTTTAGTCGAACTCCACGGCTGGGAAGAACTCGGCTACCGTATTCCGATCCGGTGTTTCCTCTTCGACCCAAGCATCAAATCCAGCCTCACCTTCCTGCGCAAAACACCGTGGGCTCGTACTAAAGTTGAGCAGCTCTACATCGACGCGATGCGTAAATCACCACCGGTCTGAGACGATCCATGAAACCCGCCACAAGACCGTTTCTCGCGCTTCTTTCGTGCTTCGCGCTCGTCAACGCGTTCGGTCAAATTCCTGTCACCGCAGTTGCAAAACCACAACCCAACCTGCGCGCTAACATCGATCGCCCTCTCCGTTACACCCCTGACGGCCATGATTTCGTCATCACTAACGGCGGCGAATTTTTCAACCGCCCACTCTACGGCGGCAACACCGCCTTTCGCGTCGACGCCGGCGA
>JAYTWC010000032.1:0-3512 GCA_043743635.1 Verrucomicrobiota bacterium
ACGACCCCGGACGATGGGCAGGTTACCTCTGACGCTAAGTTCGTGCTTTCGGCGAGCGGCAAGGGCAGCATCGACTTTAGCTTCATCTCGCTCTTTCCACCGACCTACCAGGATGTGCCGCACGGTTTGCGCCCGGACCTCATGAAACTCATGGCGGATATGAAGCCGGCTTTTATTCGACTGCCGGGCGGAAACTATGTTGAAGGCAGTCGCTTCGCCGACCGTTTCGCGTGGAAAAATATGATCGGACCCGCCGACCAGCGGCACGGACATATGGGCTGCTGGGGCTATCGCAGCAGCGATGGTTTCGGCCTGCCGGAATATTTGCTGTGGTGTAAACAGCTCGGTGCCGAACCTGTGCTTGCGCTCTTCGCCGGCTACGTGCTCAACGGCGACTACGTGGCCGCCGGCAGTCCGGAGATGGACCTCTATACGAAGGAGGCGCTCGAAGAGATCGAGTATGTCATGGGACCGGCCGACAGCGAGTGGGGCAGGCGCCGCGTCGCCGATGGGTTTGCCGAACCGTTCGACCTGAAATATGTTGAGATCGGCAATGAGGACTTTTTTGACCGTTCGGGCAGCTACGAAGGTCGTTTTGCCCAGATGGCCAAAGCGATTCGCGCAAAATATCCGCAGCTCAAAATCATTTCCACGACGCCGGTCGCGAACACTAGGCCTGACCTCGTCGACGATCATATATATGCCAGCGCTTCCACGATGATGCGCCAGTTTAGTCGCTATGACGTGGGTTCCGGGAATCCCGAAGGACGCAAGGCCGATGGCATCAAGGTCTTCATGGGCGAGTGGGCCACGCAGGGCGGTTCTCCGACGCCGAACCTCATGTCCGCTCTGGGCGACGCCGTTTTCGTGATGGGTCTGGAGCGCAATTCCGACGATGTTGTCATGCAGTGTTACGCACCGCTTTTTGCGAACGTAAATTCCGAAGATCAGCAGAAGGGCCAGCCGCGCGGCTGGCAGTGGGCCACAAATCTCATCGGCTACAACGCGCTCGGTGCATTCGGTTCCCCTAGCTACCACGTGCTCGCCGCCTTCGGACAAAATAGGGGTGATGTGATTCTGCCGACCACCTTCGCCGTTCCTGATGTCGTGAAACCTTTCGACCCAACTCCCCACGGCCTCACCGGCGTTGGATCCTACGAGACGCGTGTCGAATATACCGACATGGTCGTGACCGGTCCGAATGGCGAGAAACTCTCTACCGACAATCTCATCAAGGAAACCGCCAAATGGCGATTCACGCACGGCAAATGGTCTGCGGAGGGCGGTGTTCTCCGTCCGCTTGGCAACAACTCACAGACGTGGGCGCTTGCTGGAGATCCGACCTGGGCGAACTACACCGTCACGCTGCGCGCCCGGAAGACCGCAGGCAATGAGGGCTTCATCATACTCTGGCATTCCGCTGATGGGGACAACTATCGCTGGTGGAACCTCGGTGGCTGGGGCAACAGCGTTTCCCGTGCCGAGGTTTCCGACAACGGTGGCCGCGAACCCTACGGGCCAAGCACACCGTTCACCGTCGAATTGGATCGCTGGTATAACTTGAAGCTAGAGGTAAACGGCCACACGGCGCGCGGCTATGTCGATGGCAAACTGGTCATGGAAGCGGCCGACGAGCCTCAGCGGCCGACGCCGGCTGCTTACGCCTCTGCTTCCTATATCAACGCCAGCGGCGAGGTCGTCGTGAAGGTGGTCAACTCGGCGGCGACGCCGCTCGAAGCCGAGATCCACCTCAAGGACGCTCACCAAGTTGGTAACGGCAAGGCGATCGTTCTCACCGGCGATCCAGCGGCCGTGAACTCGATCGAAAAACCGACCAATGTCGCCCCGAATGAGGAACCGCTGGTGAACGCAGCGGCTTCGTTTACGCGCACGTTCCCGGCTTATTCGGTCACTGTTCTACGATTCCCTGCTAAAAAATAGGAGTCATTTTTCTTGGCGGTGCTTACCGATCACGCGAAGTAGCACTTCTTGCAGTTCTGTGACTCTAACTGGTTTCGAGAGGTAATCGTTCATGCCAGCCTCGAGGCATACCTCTCGATCGCCCTTCATTGCGTTTGCCGTCATGGCAATGATCGGGATTTTGTTTCCGTCGATTGTACGCAGCCTGCGGGTTGTCTCGTATCCGTCGAGCTCTGGCATCTGGCAGTCCATTAGGATGAGATCGTAGTTCGATTCGCGAAGGGCCTGGAGCACGAGAAGTCCGTCGCCCACCATTTTCGTTTCGCATCCCAGTCGAATTAGCTGTATGCTGATCACTCGCTGATTCACGGCATTGTCTTCGGCTACGAGCACGCGAAGGCCCTTGAGTGGGACCAGGTCCACAGGGCTGGGCGGGCTGGAAATCTCGACAATCGGTGTTGTGCTGGATCCGTCCTTGGCCGGGTGTTTGAGAGTGACGGTGAACCAGAATATGGAACCAGTGCCATTGCTTCGTGGGCGCACGCCGATTTCCCCGCCCATCAGGGTTACGATTTGGCGTGAGATTGCCAGGCCCAGGCCGGTGCCGCCAAAACGGCGTGTCGTTGATGAGTCGGCCTGAGTAAAAGGGGTGAAAAGATTTTTCCCAACTTCCGGAGGTATCCCAATCCCAGTGTCTTCAACTTCAAAATGTAGCGAAATTGTTTTTAAGGATTGTGATAAGTTCGGCACGTTTGTCACCCGGATTAAAACCGAGCCAGACTCGGTGAACTTCACGGCGTTGCCCATGAGGTTCAGGAGGACCTGACGAAGTCTTCCGGGGTCTCCACGAACGGCGCTCGGCACTTCCTTGTCAAAGGACTGCGACAGCAGGAGTCCTTTTTCGGCAGCTCGGGCCGAGAGTAGTTTGATGGATTCTTCGACAAGTGCTTGAGGTTCGAAGTCTTGTATATCGAGACTGAGCTTTCCCGCCTCGAGCTTGGAGAAATCGAGGATGTCGTTGATGATCGTGAGCAAGGCATCTGCGCTATGCCGGATGGTATTGGCGAACTCGCGTTGTTCGGCATCGAGCGATGTTTCGACCAGGAGGTTGCTCATGCCGATCACTCCGTTCATCGGTGTCCTAATCTCGTGCGACATGTTTGCCAGAAAAGCGCCTTTGGCCTCCGCCGCTTGTTTCGCCCGCGCGGCAGCTACCTGCAACTCGGCGGTTCGTGAGCGGACAATCTCTTCGAGCTGGTGGTTCCGGGCTTTTGCGTGCCTGAGCAGCCATTGTGCGATTAGAGCAAATAAAACGAGTGTCGAGATGCCATAACTAATGTAAGCGTACCAAGTTCTGTATAGCGGCGGAGCGATGGTGAATTCCAGCAGGGACTCTTTACCTACCTGATTGTTATTGTCGGTCAATCTGACCGCCATCCGGTAGGTGCCCTCATGCATTCCGGTCAAGTGCAGGGTCGATTCACGGGAGGGTACTGACCATCCTGAATTTTCCCCTAGAAACTTGTATTGGTAATTGGGCGAGCTCATTCGCGCGTAAGTACCGGGAAAAAACAGAAGATTGAGATTGTTGC
>JAYTWC010000033.1:0-2260 GCA_043743635.1 Verrucomicrobiota bacterium
GCCACCGGCGAGATGCGCCTCGATCACTCGGGCTTCCGAAATACGCTCACCAATCACGAGCTCCCGCAGGACATGCGCTCGACCGTCCTGCTCTATCCCGCGCTCCTCCGCCGCGTGAAAAAACTCTGCATCAGCGCCAACGCCACCGGCTGCTCGCTCGGCGTGCGCGAGATCGATCCGCATCTGGAAATTTTCGCCAAGCTCGGCGCCACCGTGTCGCCCGGCGAACCGCTCGTGATCGAACTCCCCGCCAGGTTCCAAGGCAACCGTCACTGGTGCGATTACATGTCCGTTACCGTCACGGAAAACTTCGTCATGTGCGCCGCCCTCGCCCAAGGCACGTCGACGCTCATCAACGCCGCCAGCGAGCCGCACGTGCAAGATCTCTGCGCCGTGCTCGTTTCGATGGGCGCGAAGATCGAAGGCATTGGCACCAGCATGCTCCGCGTCGAAGGCATCGAGCACCTGCACGGCACCACCGCAACGATCGCCACCGATTACCACGAGGTTGTCACCTTTCTCGCGCTCGGTGCGATCACCGGCGGCGAAGTGCGCGTCAAAAATTCGCTGCCCCATCACTTCGATCTGATTACCCGCGCGTTTCAAAAACTCGGCGTCGTCATCGAACACGAAGGTGACACCGCCATCGTGCGCCCGAATCAGTCGCTCGTGATCGAACAGCCCTATACCACCAATTTACTGCCGAAGATCGAGGCTGCGCCTTGGCCGTATTTCTCCGTTGATCTGCTACCGCTCATGATCGCGCTCAGCACACGCTCCACCGGCACGATCCATTTCTGGAACAAGGTTTACGAAAACGGTTTTTCCTGGATGCCCGAGCTCGCGAAATTCGGCGCGCACGTGCTCGTCAACGATCCACACCGTATCGTCATTTTTGGCAACCGCCCGCTGCGCCCCGCCATCGTCGATGCGCCGTATGTGATCCGCGCCACGATCGCGCTCTACATGGTCGCCGCGAGTATTCCTGGTCGCAGCGTGGTGAAAAACGCCGACACGATCAAACGCGCCCATCCACGCTTCGTCGAAAACCTCCGCGCCCTCGGCGCCGAAGTGGAGTGGAAATAACGTTTTGCTAATCTGGAACTCAGGAACTCTGGAACCAGCATAAGAACCACTAAATGATCGCATCCTTCCGTCCTGTATTTTTCCAGTGTTCCTGAGTTCCAGATTAAAAACATCCGATGTCTGCGCCTGATCCATCCTCCAAGGGAGTTAACTTCCTGACCAACGCCCTCGCTTCGCCCGTCTCGCCGGCCGAAGCCGCGCTGCGCCCGCTTTCGTTTGCCGACTTTACCGGCCAGGCCAAAACCATTGAACGCCTCCAAGTCATGGTTGGCGCGGCCAAACGTCGCGGTGATGCGCTTAATCACATTCTTCTCAGCGGCCCGCCCGGACTCGGTAAGACCACGCTCGCTTTCATCCTTGGCAACGAGCTCGGCAAAACCGTCCGCGTTACGTCTGGTCCGGTCGTCGAAAAAGCCGGCGACCTCGCGGGCCTGCTCACCAACCTCGAAGAAGGCGACATTCTTTTCATCGACGAAATCCACCGCATTCCGAAGACGGTCGAAGAGTATCTCTACTCGGCAATGGAGGATTTTCGCCTCGATATCATGATCGACCAGGGGCCGAATGCCCGCAGCGTCCGCCTCTCGATTCCGCGCTTCACGCTCGTTGGTGCCACGACCCGCGCAGGCCTGCTCACCGCGCCGCTGCGCTCACGTTTCACATTGCAGACGCGGCTCGATTATTACGACGCCTCGACTCTCGAAGGCATCGTTAAACGCAGCTGCGGCCTGCTCAAAGTCGAGATCGACGCCGGTGGCGCCCGCGAAATCGCCACGCGCTCGCGTGGAACTCCGCGTGTAGCCAATAATCTGATACACTTCGTCCGCGACTTCGCGCAGGAGCGCGCCAAGGGAATTATCACCAAGCCCGTCGCCGCCGCTGCGCTCGAACTTTTGGAAATCGACGCCGCCGGCCTCGACGAAATGGACAAACGCATGCTGCGCGTCATGGCGGAAAATTATCGCGGCGGCCCCGTCGGTATGAGCACCATCGCCGTCGCGGTTGGCGAAGAATCCGAAACGCTCGAAGAAGTCCACGAGCCATTTCTTATCCAAGAAGGTTACCTGCAACGCACGCCGCAAGGCCGCGTACTCACGCCAAAGGGTTATCAAGCCATCGGCCTGAAAGCTTCGAGCGGGGCGCAGGAAAACTTATTGTAACATTTAACGCCAGC
>JAYTWC010000034.1:0-3443 GCA_043743635.1 Verrucomicrobiota bacterium
GTCAGATGGGGAATATCGCTTACGTTTTCGGTTTGCGACTTCACCCATTCACGCGCAACGGGAGCCGCGCTCTGTCGTTAGAGTTGCGACGTCGTCGCAGCGTTTCCTTTGTCAAAAAAAGCCCGCACGACTGGCGCCAGCGGAAGCGTTTCCCCGGGGGAGATCGATCGATTTACCACTCAACATATCGGATCACGGCAAAGCATCGGGTTTGCTCTAACGTCAGAGTAAACAAGCCCCGATCCGCCCGATCAGCACAACGAGGATTTGCGCGTAATTTCAGCCCGGTCGGCCAGCGCTCGTCGTTCTGCCTCAACCGTTATATCTTTTTGTTTGTTCGTTAAAAGTCCGGATTTTGCAAATCCAGCCACTCAGGCTCATTCTAATACCCTGCATAAGCCCGGCCTGATCGGAAAAGCACCCCTAATCCACCCTGCTGTCATGGATTGACTGCACCGCCCGGTTGCGTTCCTCTCTGCCCTCCCTTTTCCATACCATGAGCCTTAAGATTAAACCTGCCAACGAATGTAAATTCGACCAGATCTCGCTCGGCGAGGTCATGCTCCGTCTCGATCCCGGCGAGGGCCGTATCCGCACCGCACGCGAATTCAAAGCCTGGGAAGGCGGCGGCGAGTACAACACCTCCCGCGGTCTTCGCAAATGCTTCGGTCTCAAGACCGCCGTCTGCACGTCGTTCGTCGACAACGAGGTCGGCCACCTCGTCGAGGACTTCATCATGCAGGGTGGCGTTTCCACCGAGTTCATTAAATGGGTCGAAGACGACGGCATCGGCCGCTCCGTCCGCAACGGCCTCAATTTCACCGAGCGCGGCTTCGGCATTCGTGGCGCCGTCGGCGTTCCCGATCGTGGCAACACCGCCGCGAGCAAGCTCCGCCCCGGCGATTTCGACTGGGATAACATCTTCGGCAAACAAGGCGTTCGCTGGCTCCACACCGGTGGCATTTTCGCCGCCCTTTCCGAAACCACTGCCCAAATTACCATCGAGGCCGTTAAAGCCGCCAACAAGTACGGCACCATCGTCAGCTACGACCTCAACTATCGTCCATCGCTCTGGAAATCCATCGGCGGCCTCAAGAAAGCCCAGGAGGTCAACCGCGAGATCGCCAAGTACGTCGACGTGATGATCGGCAACGAAGAAGACTTCACCGCTTCCCTCGGCTTCGAAGTAAAAGGCGTTGATCACAACATCTCCCAGATCGAGACCGAGGCCTTCAAGGCCATGATCGAGACCGCCGTCAAAGAATTCCCGAACTTCAAGGTCGCCGCCACCACCCTCCGCCGCGTCATCACCGCGACGAAGAACGACTGGAGCGCCATCCTCTGGCACGACGGCAAATTCCACGAGAGCCGCAAGTACCCAGAACTCGAAATCCTCGACCGCGTTGGCGGCGGCGACAGTTTTGCCTCCGGCGTACAGTTCGGGTTCCTGACTTTCAACGACGCCCAAAAGGCCGTCGAATACGGTGCCGCTCACGGCGCACTTGCCTCGACGACACCCGGCGACACGTCCATGGCGACCCGCAAGGAAGTCGAAAAGACCATGGGTGGCGGCGGCGCCCGCGTTGTTCGGTGATCGAAAAGCGAGTCAGCAGAAAGCGCCCTCCAACGCCTCCTTCTTTCTCGTTCTCTTTCTCTTTATCTTTCTCGTTCTCTTTCTCCCTTCGAGCCCGGGCCTCACCGCCCGGGCTTTTTCATGGCCAAAACACCCCGTTGCATCCGCTTAACCCCACCAATTGCCTCACGATCTGTAGGCCAAGCTTGTGTCGCCTGCGAAACCAAGTTTCTCTGCCTACCCTGCCCTTGCCGATGCGCTCCTTGTTCATCTCTCGCGCCCGGACCGCGTTCACTCACGCCGTTTTTCTCGCGTTGGTAACGCTTTCGTTTGCCTACGCCGCTGATCCAATAGATCCACCCACCAAGGGCGTGCCTCGCCACGACCTGCCCCTTGCCCAGCGCCATCCCTTGATTGTTGGCGCCACCGCTGACAGTTATCCTCACTCTTATACCGGCCCCGATGGACACTGGACCGGTTTCACCGCCGACCTCCTCGATGCTATCGCCCGCATCATGCGGCTCGACCTGCAACGCATTCCCGCTCCCGGCATCGAAATCCAACGCCGCTTCAACGAGGGCGAGTTCGACCTGTTGCAGTCGTATAGCCAGACCGCTGCGCGCGACGAATACGCCGACTTCTCCGTGCCTTTCCTTACTTTACAAGGTTCGGTCTTCATCCAAAAACACGGCTCATCTCTCAACCAACTCGCCGACCTCAACAACCGCAAATTCGCGATCATCGGCCGTGGCAGCATCGGCGAACGCTTCCTCCGCGACCGCAACCTGAAGGTCATTCCCGTCTACGTGAGCTCCTCCGAAGAAGCCCTGCGCCTCGTCAACAGTGGCGACTGTGCTGGCACCTTCCTCTCCCAGCTCACCGCGTTGTCAGTCATCCAACGCACCGGCCTCAACAACGTTGAAATCTTTGGTGAACCCTACCCCGAGTACGACATTCGCCACTGCTTCGCCGTCCACAAAAACGACACCCTGCTCCTCGCCCGCCTCAACGAAGGCCTCGCCATCCTCAACCGCACCGGCGAATTCCAAACAATCTATAACCACTGGTTCGGCAACCTCGAAACCTCCACCGTTTCCCGGAGCCTCGTGCTCCACTACGGCAGCATCGTCCTCGCCGTCATCATCATCGGCCTGCTCACCGCCTGGTCCTACCGTCGCGTGCTGAAAAAAATGATCGCCGCACAAACCGCCGAGCTCACCGCGCAAAAAGCACTGCTCCAGACCCTCTACGACAACATCCCCATGGCCGTCTGCCTGCTCGAACGCACAACCGACGGTTTCCGAATTCTCTCCATTAACCGCCAAGCGGAACCCTGCCTGGGCATTCCAGCCAACAAAGCCGAACAACAACTCCTGCACCAACTCTCGCTTCCGACCGAATGGGTGCGCGAACTCGCCGGCCTTCTCTCCGCCCACACCGTCGATCGCAATATCGTCCGCGAAGAACGCCGCCTGTCCGCATCCGCCCAACGCGTCATCTTCACCCTCGTGCCGATGCACGTCTCCTCCACCGGCAACCCGCGCCTCTGCGTGCTCGGCGAAGACGTCACCGAACGCCGCACCCTCGACGAAGAAATTGGCCAGTCCCGTCGACTCCGCGCCATCGGCGAACTCGTCGGCGGCATCGCCCACGAGTTCAATAACCTTCTCACACCGATAACCCTCAAGACCGGCGAGATCCAACTCGACTGGCCCAACGACACCCGCCTCCACGCCGAACTCCAACTCATCTCCGACTCCGCCCAACGCGCCTCCGAACTCACCCGCCGTCTCCTCACTTTCGGTCGCAAAACCGAAAACCGCATCGAACAAGTCTACATCGGTTCCCTCGTCACCGCCTGCATCGCCCT
>JAYTWC010000035.1:0-3837 GCA_043743635.1 Verrucomicrobiota bacterium
ACCAGCATGTTTCGGGCTTACGATAAGAGCCGGACTCGCAATTGGAGCATTCAGGGCAAGTCGCAGGTCGATGCGGTGAATCACACCGTCTCCATGAGCGCTTATGGAACGACAAGTGCCGGCGCTTCCGTGGAGGCGGATAGTGCGGGGAGCACTGGTTTTGAACTCAGTTTAGAACATCGTATGGGCCAGCGTGGGCACTTCGAATGGGGCGTTTCGGCTGGATTTAAATTTGTTGGCATTAACGCCAAAGCCTACGCCGACGTGCCGGCTTATCTGACGGCTCAGACCGACGTCTATAAAATGGTGCCGAACTCAGATGGGAGCTATTCAATCCCGAGTAATTTTACATCCGGGTCCAGTTATGGGCCAGGCAATGATGCAGCGAATTTATATTTAAAGGATTTAAACGGTAACACGTTGACGGATGATGCCGGCAAAATGGCTTATTATTTTAGTAATTCGACGGTGACGCCGACCCTTTATGTCCTTGGAGCTGATTTAAGCGCGATCACGACGTTGGATGTTACCAATATCGCCTTCGGCAAGATTCAACGTGATTCGGCCAACCGCATCGTGAATGTCCATGGGTTTTGGCAACTGAAGGGTGCTTATTATATGGCCCGGGTTGGACCGACTTTCCGTTATCGGTTTAATGATACTTTTGCGATTAGTGGTTCGTTTGGCCTAGCCGAGGGCTGGGTTGGAACGACCTTTAGGGCGGATGAATATTTCGACGATACGCTTGATGTTTATACTCCCGCAGGAGTGTTGGCGCCTGTTCCCGAGTCTGTAGCCAATGCACAGGTTTACCGCTCAAAGGAAGAAAACGTCACCCACAAGTTTGTCCCTGGTTGTTATGGTGAAGTGAATCTCGAATACTGGGTGACGGAGCGCACGGGCTTCTATTTTGGTATGAGCAAGCAGTCGATGCGCGAATTTTCGCAGAGGCCTCTTTCTGGTCGTTCGGCCAGAGTTGACTTGGGCACGAGCTCGGGTTGGAAATTCGGTGTCATGACCCGCTTCTGATCGTGGATGCGAGGTGAGTGCACCGTGCCTTTAGCGGAGTAAATCAACTAAACAGGACCAATCGCGACGGCGGTACTCAGCGTTTTTCGCGGGCGCGAAGCTCGTTCAGAACGGTGTCCATCGGACGCAAGGTTTCGGAGGGGAACAGTGCGTTGATGCGGGTGATCACTTGTTGAATAATACCGTCGGGACACGATGCGCCGCCGGTTAGCAGGACGCGCAAGGGTTTGCCGGCGGCCGGAAATGGATGTACTTCGGTGCCATTGCACGTGGCGCGCTCAGGGCCTTTTGCGGGGAAAACAAAATGCTCCACGCTGCCGTCAGCGCGAATGTTGGCCTCGCTTTGAATAAAAAATGCGCGCGTGCCGAGTTGCTGGGCGCAGAGTCGGTAGAGTTGGTAGGTGTTGGAGGAGTTTTTTCCGCCGATCACAAAAGCGGCATCGAGCGGTGCGTTGAGTGCTTTGCTGAGAGCGTCCTGGTTGACCTGGGTGGCGTAGCAAAGCGTGTCTCGTTTCCCGCCGCCTCCAACTCGAACCATTGACTCGGCTTCGCTGAATTTCGCGGCGAAGACGCTGCGCAGGTGGGTGAGGATTTCGAGGGTCTCGTTCATGAGCAACGTCGTCTGGTTGACGACGGCGATGCGGTCGAGATGGCGGCTCACGTCGAAACCGGGTGTGTGTTTGCCTGCGAAGTCGCGGTAGAAGCGGGCGCGGACGTCGGGATTGTCGCTGGCGATGATTTCGCCAAGCAGTCGGGCTTCTTCGATGTTGCGAACGATCACGGCCTCGGCGTGTCGGCGGGCGTTGGAGAAGGTGGCTTTGGTTTCTTCGTGTTCGTGTTTGCCGTGGATGACGACGGTGTAGCCTTCCTCGCCGAACGCGCGGGCGGCTTTCCAAACTTTTTCCACGAGCATGCAGGTGGCATCGTATTGGTAAACAGGCACGCCTTTTCGGACGAGGCGGCGCTTGTCGTCGTCGGTCGCACCGAAGGCAGGGATGATGACGATGTCGTCCGGAGTAAGTGCGTCCCAGAGCAAAGATTCGCCGGGCGCTCCGGTGGCTTTTTGTTTGTCGGTAGTGTACGGTATGCCTTTGTCGGTTTGGAGATAACGCAGACCGCGGCTGAGTAGATCTTCGTTGACGAAGGAATTATGGATCAACTCGCTCAGCATGAAGACGCGACGGCCGGGATTTTCGGCGAGCGTTTCGTAGGCGCGCTCGATGGCATTTTTTACGCCGAGACAGAAGCCAAAATGGCTGGGGATCACGTATTGAACGACTCCGAAGTCGAGGGTGACGGGGGCGACGGCGGTACGCTCGTGGGTTCGGGCGAGTGCTTTGATGGCTTCGCAGAGTTTCGATTGGTATAGAGTGTGGGCAGCTGAATCGAGCTGGTAGATGAGTCGGTTGCGTTCGTTGTCGGGACGGAATTTGAAAATGAAATCGTTGGCGCCGAGGTGCAGATAAGGAATGTCGATTAGGAATGGATCGATTTTCGCGAGAATAGCGGCTAAGACGGGAGAGTGCGAGGAAGGGTTGAGTTGGAGTTCGTCGAGCGAAGAAAATGTAATCGTTGGTTCGTTAGGCATGCCGACAATCTGGGCAAAATAGACGTGATGATTGAGGCCGTTGACGTTGACCGAGTAGTATTCGGCAGGCCGTGTGTGGGTGTTGAACGTGTCGTCGAGCGAGCGGAGGGCGGTATTCAGATTGGCGGCGAAAAACGCGAGGTCATGGAGGGTGCCGGTGCGCTGCGTGGCGAGTTGATTCCGGGCGTTGAAAGCGAGGATGACGAAGCGTTCGGTTGTCGCGGGCGAGACCATGAAGGAGTCAACCAACACGACACCGCCGGTGCGGTCAAGTGGAGTGGGCAGGCGGTGACGACCATGCCTCGATCTATCGCCCGCAGAATTTCCAGAAAAGATCTTCTACGATTGCCCAAAGCGACCAGCATCATTCCATTCTCTGCGAACGATGACTTCTATCCTCAAAGCCGATTTATTGGATGAAATTGGGCGCCGGTTTAAGGCACAGTTTTGGTTTAAAACGTTTGGTTCGATTGGTTTCATGGCTTTGTTTTTCTGGGGGTATATTTATATTTTGCAGCACGCCTTTGTCCTGGTGACGGAGATGCCATTGCTGGCGGTTGACCGGCTGATTCCCTATCAAAACGGCGCTTGGCTTATTTACGTGTCGCTTTGGGTTTATGTGCAGCTGCCGGTGACGATGATCGTCAACCGTCGAGAATTAGTTCGGTATGGTTGGTCGTCATCGGTGATCAGTATTATCGGATTTGCTGTCTTTATCTTTTGGCCGACGGCGGTTCCGCTGGTGGATGTCGATGGTGTGGGGACGTTGTACTCGGCGATGCGGAATATTGATACCACGGGGAACTCATGTCCGTCCCTTCATGTGGCGTTTTCGGTGTTCACGGCGATGTGGCTCGACCGGTTTGTCCGGTGGATCGGAGGTGCCGGTTGGGTGCGTTGGTTCAACGTTATTTGGTGCTTGAGCATTGTTTATTCGACGATGGCGACCAAGCAGCACGTGTTGATTGATGTGGTGGCGGGTGGTGCGCTTGGTTACGCAGGCGGATGGGTGCAGGCGCGATTTGGTGGCGAAGTGCGGGAGATGGCCGCAGCACCTGATTTCGCTCAGATCAAACCGGCGTCGCGGAAACTGTAATGGCCGATCCCCGCAGGATCGCGGGAGCTTTGGCCGATGATAACGTGGTCCATCAATTCGATACCGATGGTCTTGGCGGCTTCGCGAAGTTGGCGGGTGACATTGATGTCGGCACTGCTCGGTG
>JAYTWC010000036.1:0-3712 GCA_043743635.1 Verrucomicrobiota bacterium
AAAACCAACTCGGCGGCCACGAACTACGCTGGGAACCTCAATGCGCCGATGTCGGTATTCCGCGAATTGATTGGCCGTCCTCTCCCGCAGATCCGCAAATACCAAGCCAAGTTCAACACAAAATATAACCTCTCGGGCATCACCAACCAAAAATACCTCAAGAACGTAAGCGTCGGTGGCTCGGTGCGGTGGTTGGACAAGGCTTCCATCGGGTTCTACGGCCTCGGCTACGATCCGTCGATGGATCTTTCGCTTCCGCAGAATTCGATTTTGAAGCTCGATACAAACCGGCCAATCTATTCGTCGGCGGAAACATTTGTCGATCTCTTCATTAGCTTCAAAACCAAGATGTATAACGACAAAATCCACGCGAATTACCAGTTCAACGTAAAGAACGTTACGGAAAACGGCGGTCGCTTGCAGGCCACGCAGGCCTTCATGGATGGCTCCAGAGCCACGTACCGCATCGTCGACCCTCGTCAATTCGTCCTGTCTGTCTCGTTCGATTTGTAATATTTGTGGGTGTGTCGATCTCACGCCGCCACTCTTTTGGGTGGCGGCGTTTTTTATGAGTGAACGGAGAGAATTAGACTGCACTCGATTTCGTGTGGCCAACGGCTTGCTTGGGACTGATTAATCGGTTCGATATAATAAAGCATGAAACGAAAGCATCCCTCTGTTGCGCCATCTGCGGCTTGCACGGGTGAACCTAAATCGTGTCTCTGGCCGATGGGTGTCGTTTTTGTTGTGGTCACACTCGTTAGCCTAATCGCCTATTTTCCCGCCTTGGGTGGTGATTTTTTGTGGGACGACACTGGGCACGTCACGGCCCCGGCCCTGCAGTCGTGGTCCGGGCTTTTGCGCATTTGGTTCGAGCCCGGTGCAACGCAGCAATATTATCCGCTTCTGCACTCAGCGTTCTGGATCGAGCATCGGATCTGGGGGGACGCCACGCTCGGCTACCATTTGATCAACGTACTATGGCACGCCACTTCTGCCTGTCTGTTGGTTTTGGCCTTACGGCGGCTGGCTGTTCCCGGTGCATTGCTGGCCGGTCTGGTCTTCGCGTTGCACCCCGTGTGCGTGGAATCGGTCGCTTGGATTTCGGAACAAAAAAATACGCTCTCGACCGTATTTTATCTCACGGCAGCGCTCGCCTGGCTGCGCTTCGAGGATGACCGCCGGCCCTCGCGCTACGCGGTTGCGATCCTCTGGTTTGTGGCGGCGCTGCTGACGAAAACCGTGACCGCGACGCTGCCGGCGGCCCTGCTCGTCGTGGCTTGGTGGCGGCGCGGGCGGGTTTCTTGGCGCGGTGATTTGGTTCCGCTTTTGCCATGGCTGGTCCTTGGCGTGGTGGCTGGCTTCGGAACGGCGTGGATGGAAACCCATGATATAGGCGCGTCGGGTGGTGATTTTTCTCTTAGTGTCATCGAACGTGGGTTTCTTGCTGGGCGTGTCGCCTGGTTTTACCTCGGGAAATTAATCTGGCCGTTCGGGCTGACTTTTTTTTACCCGCGTTGGACGATCGACGCCGGTGTGTGGTGGCAGTGGCTCTTTCCACTCGTGGCTTTGTCCGTGTTTGCCTCTGGCGTATGGTTTAGGCGGCGCGATCGCGGGCCTCTTGCAGCGGCGTTGCTTTTTGGCGGCACATTGGTGCCGGTGCTCGGTTTTGTGAACGTATATCCCTTTGTTTTTTCCTACGTCGCGGACCATTTCCAATATCTGGCGACCTTGGGGATGATCACGTTTTTAACGGTGGCGGCGAAGCGTGGGTTCACGCTGCTTCGTTGGCCTAGCTGGAGCGGCCCGACCGCAGCCACTGGATTACTTGTAGTGCTTGGCGTGCTCACTTGGCGGCAAAGTGGTATGTATCGCGATGCCTTTTCGCTTTATGAAACGACGGTTGAACGCAATCCCTCTAGCTGGGTGGCTCACCTCAACCTCGGCACAACGCTCGATGATGCAGGCCGCACCGAGGAGAGTCTTACACACCTGCAGCGCGCGCTTGAGTTGAAGCCGGACTTTCCCGAAACGCTTAACAGCCTCGGCAGTGTGCTCAACCAACTCGGCCGCCCAAGCGAGGCCCGCCCGTTGCTCGAGCGGGCGATCCAACTTCAGCCTCAATTCGCGGGCGCATTCAATACGCTTGGCGTGAGCTTGATGTCGCTTGGTCAGCCTGACGAGGGCGTGGCCTCTTTTAAACGGGCGCTTAAAATTAATCCCGAGTTGACGCAGGCCCGCGTGAATCTCGGGTGGGCCCTGGCCAACAATGGACGTGAGGCCGAGGCGCTCACGCAGTTAGAGCAGGCGTGCCGCGAGCAGCCCTCCAATGCCAATGCCGAGTTTAAGACCGCCCTGACTTATGCCAAGTTTGGCCAAATGTCCAAGGCGGCCGCCCATGCTCGCCGTGCGGTGGAATTGCAGCCCGACAACCCCGACATGAGGTGCACTTACGGCGGCATGCTGCTGGATCTCAGGCGACCAGCAGAAGCGGCCGAACAGTTCGAGGAGACGCTTCAACTCGCCCCAGATCACGTTGGCGCCCGGCAAGGACTCGAACAGGCCCAGCAGCTGCGCTCGCACTGAGCACCTAGTTCGCTGCGTGAGTTCGGCTGCGCCGCCAAAGAAGGTTCTGTGGGAGGCACATGATCAACCGGCGAATGATTTGGGCCGAAACGATATCGCTTCTGAGCAGCCAGAAAGCGACCTTCTCCAGCTTCCTTTTTACGCGCAACCGTGAGTGGTTGTATTTCCGCATCAACCAGCGAAACGGGACTGACCCACTTTGGCGGGCTAGAAAGAAATCTTCGAGTTCGTTGGTTCGATTGAGCGGGCCTTCAGCCCAGCAATCATCGTTTTCGGGATTCCAGCAAAACACCGAACCATTGCTTAAATAGAGTTCAATAATTTGTCCGATTGGCAACTGGACCGTTTTGATTTCGCGCACCCAAAATCCGCCGTCGGTAAGGTCGGCGGCCAATGTGTTGAGGTCGTATTTTGATGCGATGGCCATTTGAAAAGTGTCAGTCCGCACAGTGGGAGAGACTTAACTTCGGGCAAGGGGGTTGATGAAATTTATGTAAAATACCTACGGGCTGAGTTCGGCACGACCGCACTTGCGGTTTGACAAAATCCGCTGTCCGGCGGCCATTGGCGCCGCATGTCGTCGAATCCCTTTCTCGATCCTACCTTTGAAATTCGTTGGTCAAAGCTCACGCCCGAGTTGATCGTCCCCGCGATCGATGAAGCACTGGCCGATGCGCAGGCCGCGATCGACGCCGTGGCATCGCAAGCGCTGGCGACGGTCAATTTTGACAACACGTTTCTCGCACTCGAACGCGCGACGGAGTCACTCGGGCTCGCTTGGTGCAAAGTCACGCATCTTCAGTCGGTCGCTGACTCGCCGGCCTTGCGCGAAGCGCACAATGCGCTGCTGCCGAAAGTCACGGCGTTTTACGCAGCGATTCCGCTTAACGCGGCGTTGTGGACGCGCTTGAAAGTTTTCTCAACCACGCCGGACGCCCAAAAACTCACCGCTGTGCGCAGGCGTTTCTTCGAGGAAACGATGGCGGATTTCCGCCAGTCCGGCGCGGATCTGTCCGAGGATAAGCAGGCTCGCATGCAGGCGTTGCAAAGCGAGCTCGCGCAAGTGACCGATAAATACGCGGAGCACGTGCTCGATGCCACGAATGCCTGGCAACTGGTTGTGGAA
>JAYTWC010000037.1:0-8031 GCA_043743635.1 Verrucomicrobiota bacterium
AGGAGTCGTGTTAAGCGCCGCGCTGGAATTGCATCCTGATTTTTTTCGTTGGCGCGAATTGCGTCAGGCCTTGGACACGCATCCCGACGTGATCCGCAAGGAAGGCGAGATGACGTTGCGCGTGATCCGGCGTGAAGAAATTGCGACGGTGCGCCGCGTGCTCACGGGTCGTAATCAACGCTTCGCGCTCGGTGACACCACGCACCTGGCTTCCTCACTCACGCCGGGGCAGCGCCTCGCGGCCTGCGCAATTCTGGGCAGCCGGGATTTCATGAGTGTCCTGGTCGGCGATGCCGGCACGGGCAAGACGACGGTGCTGACCGCCATCGAAGCCGCGCACGTAGCTGTCGGTGGTAACCGGTTCGTGCCGCTCGCGCCCACGACCCGTGCTCGCGATGCGATGGCGGAAAGCGGTTTCGCTGGGGCCGACACCGTACAACGCTTCCTCGTCAGCGAGCCGATGCAGGCGCAAGCCGTCGGCCGCGTCGTGCTGGTTGATGAAGCCGGGCTTTTGTCCACGCAACAACTCGCTCAGCTCACCAAGATCGCTTACGACGTGCGTGCCCGCGTGCTCTTGGTCGGCGACACGAAACAGCACTACAGCGTCGAACGCGGCGATGCTCTGCGGAACGTCATCGCGAATTCCGGCACGCCGGTGGTTCGCCTCGCGGAGGTCCTGCGTCAGCGCAACGAAGCGGACCGCCGCTTCAGCCGATTGCTGGCGGCGGGCGATGTGGCCGAGGCCTTTGCCTTCGCGGATCGGCGCGGACTCATTCGCGAAACGGCTGACGATGAAACGCTCTTTGCGCGCGCGGCCGAGCATTACGTTGGCAATCGCGTGAAAGGCATCGGGACGTTGGTTGTGATTCCATTCTGGGACGAAATCGAACGCTTCAACACGCACGTCCGCCCGGCGCTCCGTCAGGTCGGCCTGCTTGGTGATACGGAAATCACGCGCGAAGCGGTGAAGCCGCTCACGTGGACAGCCGAGCAGAAAGTGCATTGGGACCAATATCAGGTGGGCGACCGGCTGCTCTTCGCGCGCGACACGCGATTTTTCAAGCGAGGCGTGGCGGCCGAAGTGATCGCGATTCTGCCGGATGGTTTGAGGGTGCGTGGACCGAAAGGACGCGAAGCGAAAATCACCCGCAAGCAGCGTGCGACCTTTGATGTGGGCCGTAGTCAGACCCTGGCTCTGGCTGCTGGCGACCGGTTATTGATTCGCGGGCGCAATGATGACGCGGGCCTCTCGAACGGAGATTTTAAGGAGGTCGCGAGCGTTGATCCGACCGCGAACAGGGTCGTGCTGACGGATGGACACGAACTGCCGCCCGACTTCGCGGCGTGGACCTACGGTCACGCGCTCACGTCCTACCGTTCGCAGGGCAGTACGTCAGAAGAGTCACTCCTCGTCCTGGGCGAAGTAGCATCGCGGTCATTGGCTCGGCGGCAGTTCTACGTCGCCAACACGCGCTATCGCGGAGCGCACGCGATTTACGTTTCAAGCAAAGACGCGATTTTGCAGCGCCTCGCCCAACCCGACGCGGGCCGCGAACTGGCGACTGAGTTCCTGGATCGGCACGGGATCGTCGAAAACGAACGCCTTGTGCCTCGTCCGCTGCAAAAGCTCAGCAAACACCTGCGAACCGCGTGGCGGGTCGCGTCGGAAAAATTGCGGCGCAGTGAAACCCAGGGTGAACGCCAACAACTATGACACCGACAACAACACAACGACGACCCAAGCTGCATTTCGACACGGCGGCGAACCCGAGCCATGTCACGCTCGACGATGGCAAACAGAGCCGACATAACTTGCCGTGGACGCACTATGTCGAAGCGCGCTGGGATTATGACGAACCGGACACTATCAGGATAGAAATCGGCGAATGGGTTGTGGTGATGCGCGGGCATAATTTAGAACCGCTTTACCTCGCGCTTGAGGATCGCTCGCTCTTGCGCGTGCGGGCGCAACCGGCATTGGGTCAGGATCGCGAACGTGAGCAGGACACGTTCGTGACCGAGCTCCGTTTGACCAAGTCACCCGCCGGCAGTAGCGCGATCAAGCGTCGTGGTCAGACCGAATTGGATCTGGGCGGTTGAGAGTTGAAATTGCCGCAAAACGGTAGTTCGGTGAAAACCGTATGCAATAAACGCGGGTTTTCGGTTCCGGGATTTCACCTACCGAAATTTCGGTAGGAACGACCTGTTGAAGGGGTCACTTGAAGTCAGCACAGCTTTCCCCGCTCGGTTTTCTTTTGCGATCAGACGTGAAAGTGAAAACGCGCGGGACTCGGCCCCCACAAGTGCCGGCATAAAAGCGGAGACGACTATGACGACCTTGATCGAAGCGACACCCTACGTGTTTTGGGTTCTCGGTGTGGCCATGATGGCGAGAGCGCTGCACCTTTATTCGGAAAGCTGTCCGCCAACGGCGGCGGGAAACAGGCGGAAGCAAACGTTCCTACTTTTGACTGCACTAGCTTTGCCCTCGTTGGCCAACGCGGCAGCGGTTGATTTGCGCACCGCGACGGAATCCGGCAACGCGATCATCATGTACCTGAGTGGGATTTTCGCTGCCGTCGGCATCGTCGCGGCGGGCGTTGCCATGATGATGGGTCGCCAGTCCATCGCGAAATGGGCTTTTGCTGGTGCGATGGTATGCGGTCTGGCCTTCGCCATCGTGAAGACGATGTGGGGCAACATGGGACTCGAAGCAGCGGGTGTGAGCAGCTTCACGCAGTAATCACTGCGGCACCTGAAAACACATTCCCATGAACTCGCCCTTCCTCAACGAGCATGATGCCAATCAGGGCGCGCAATCGTCCGGTGAGTTTCTTGGGATGACCGGTAACTCCGGCTGGTATCTGCTCGGGTCCGGTGGCGCGACCATCATGATGGTCATCTTTCTCTGGGGCATTCTGGGCGTGTCGCTACTGCTCTGCCTGTTCGTTGGACTCATTCTTTGCCTGGGCTCGGTCGCGTATGTCTTCACGCTGAAGAACAACAAACCGGAACACTACGACACAGACTTTTTTGAGTCTGCGCTCGTTGAGGCCGGGGTGCTGCAATTCAGCTTTGGCCCGCGTGCCCGTCGTCTGGCGAATCCCTTCACCGACGGCAGCAGCGCGGAGCCCGCGTCGGCACTCTCCCGGAAGGCTGCTTCCGGTGGTCGCGCCACGTCGGGCAATCGGAGTCGTGGCGGTGTTTCGCGATTGAAGTCAGCCACGAATGACCTCGACGGCGACGGTGAGAAAGAGAAAGCAAAACCTGCTCGTTCGAAAACAGAAGCTGCGGTCACGCGCAGCGACTACGACCGCTTGCAGGAAAAGCTCACGAACACGGAAGAAATGTTGGAAGACGTAATGGCGGAGGCCGCGGAGCACTAACATGCGAGTCGAACCAACAGACGGATACTTCGGCGAAGACATGATTGTCTTCGAAGGACTGCATCGCGGTGGCTTCGTCTCGCGCGGTTTTGAAATCACCGCTCCCGATTTGGAGCAGGCTGATCCGGTGCATCACAACGCGCTGGAGTCCGACCTGGTCGCGCTCCTCTCTGTGTTGAAACCGGACTGGCGAATGCAGGTGCAGTGGACAAACGATTCCGATTTCAGGAAGCCACTTCAGCGTTACCGGGAAGATACGATTCGGTTTTCCACGAACGAATGGAGCACTCGCCAGCGCAACGAGCGCTTCGTGCGTTACTCCCGGCTCGTTGATGAGGGCGCGCTGCGCCGGGAGCGGTTGCGGTTGTACTTCACGATGCCGGTCGATGCTGACGCCGTTGGTCAAAAGGCCAGTCGTCTCACGAAGGAGGCGTTGCTCAATGCCTACGGCGAACAGTTTAAACAGACCGGGCAGTTTCTTCAGGCACTGTTCGGGGGCGGCGGCGGACAGGTCCGCCCGATGACGGATGCCGATCACTTTCTCCACTACCTCGAATTTCTGAACCCATCGCTGACCGAGCAGCGCGTCGCCGATCCTCTCGAATTCTTCGATCCCGAAAAATCGATTCAGGAAAACTGCTGGCACGGCGAAGGCCGTCCGCTGGAAAAACCCGACACAGGTTTCTATCTCGATGGCTACTATCACGGGATGCTGGCCCTCAAGTCGTTGCCGAAACGCACGCGCCCCAGCATCGCGTACATCCTGACGAAGCTCGGATTCCGCGAATATGCGATCACGGTCAACGTCGAGGCGGTGGACGTGGAGGAGCTGATTGAAAAAGAGCAAAAGGAACTGAACCGGGTCGAGGGCGACTACGAGAGCCTCAAAAAAGTGAAGCTCCTCGCCGCGATGCGCACGAAGGCGGCAAAGATTGCGCGCTACTCGAACGGCGACAGTTCGCCTTACCGTATCCAATATTTGATACGCGCCTGGGATCGGAGCCGCGAGGATCTGCGCGCAAAACTGACCGCGCTGAAAGCCGCAGTCGGCAGCATGGAGCGCGCACAGGCCTATGAGCCCGCCCTGGAACCTTCGGCGAGGAATTTCTTTTACGGCACCTGGCCCGGTTGGTCGTTCAGTCGCTACGAATCGCTCTGGCATGATTACGACGACGCGCTTGTCGCGAATATCCTGCCCTTCTCTTCGACGCCGGTCGGGCATTTAGAGAAGGCGGAATTCATCTACGAAGGACCGAACGGAAACCTTGTCGGTGGCAGGACGTTCGTCGGCGAGGGCAACAGTCAGACGCCGCAGAACGCAGTCGTCATCGGCACGACGGGTTCGGGCAAAAGTGTAAACGTCATCGATATTCTGACGCAGACCGAACCTTTCTACGCCTACACGATGATCGTGGAGGAAGGTGAGTCTTACACAACCTACGCCAAGACGGTCGATCCGACGACAGAGCCGATCATCGTGCAGGCGAACGGCAAGCTCACCATGAACTACCTCGACACGCGCGGTCTGCCGCTGTCCGGGCTGCACCTCAGCGCCGCGTCGGCGCTGCCGATGCTCATGGTCGGCCAATCGAAGGACGAAGACCGCACCAAGCTGCGTCAAGCGCTGCTCTCGAATGCGATTGGGCGACTCTACGAGGATTTCTCACGCTGGTATTTGAACAAGCATCCCGACGAACGGGCATCGCTCGCCCGCCGCGCGTATGCACTGGACAAATACAGGCGTGAGCGCATGGGGCCGCAGGCCACCGAACTCGACGCCTTTCTTGAGTTCGGAGAATTTGAGTCCAGTCATGCAGACGAAGCCGCATCGCTCGTCGCGCAGGCTGAAGAAGGCGATGTCATCCGGTTCGCCAAAGATAGCGCTGGCGCGCAGCAAATCCGCGATCTGATTTTCTCGCGTTTCACGCCAGCGGACCAGCCGCAGCACGGACATTTGCAGGAACTGCTCTCGGCGGAAGCGTCCGGGCCGCACGCCGAGGAAATGCGTTATCTCGCCACACTCCTGGAGCCGTGGTCGGCAGGCGGCAGCTACGGTGAACTCTTCGACGGCACGTCGAACGTGAATCTCACCGGCAAGATCGCGCATTTTGAGTTAGGCTACATTCCGGAATCGGCGGAAGAGCTGAAGGCTGCCGCTGCGTTCCTCATCGCGAATTACACCCGCTCGCACATGATGCGGCTGCCGCGCGCTCTGCGGAAGCGGAACATCTTCGAGGAAGTCGCGCGTTTCTCCCTTGTGCCATCGGGAAAGAAAGTGCTGCGCGAGTCGTACCAACAGCTCCGCAAATACAATGTCTGGAATGTCGCGACCGTGCAGAACTACGAGCAGTTCAAAACATCGGACATTCGCGGCGCGGTGCTCGGCAACAGCCGGATGCTTTTCCTGATGCGGCAGAGCGATCGCTCGGACATCGAGGACCTAAGTCAGGATTTTCCGATTCCCGACGCGGTGAAGGATTCGGTGATGAGTCATCCCGAACCCGAAAAAATCATTGGGAAGAAGTTTTCTCAATTCACCTACTACCACACCGACGAACGCCGTCCCCTGATCGTGACGATGCGCAACGTCGCCTCGCGGGAAATGCTCTACTGCGCGTCGAGCTCCGGCGCGCATTTCGACCAACGCCAAAAAGCGCTGAGAGGTCATGCCAACATCGTGGAGGCCATCATCGCCAACGCCTGAACTATGAAAACGAACCAAGAAATTCAAGCCGAGGCCCGGCAGCTGACGGTGCTTGGCCATCAATATCAGAATGAACAACGGATGATCGTTCCGGGCGCGACCGCTGCGGCGGTGCCGCGCGTGCTCAGTAATTTTGCAACGAACGCTGAAACTCCGGGACGCGAACGGTACGTCGAGGCCGCGATGGCCGGTGGCGCATTGATGTACCGGCTGATGGAGCGCGAGACCGATCAGCTCGGTTCGGATCGCGGCGAGCGCTCAAACGATGCCACGCTCCTCGTTTCGAGCGCCTCGGCCTATGACGCATTGCGCTCTGGCTACGAGCTGGCGGAAGAGGAGCGGCTTGCGACTGCGCTTGAACCTTACGCCGGCCGGAGTGAAGACCGTGCCGATCCCGCCGATCCCGAAACGGTCGCTGAGGTGGAGGCGATTGTTGAAAGCAATTTGCTCTCACCTGGCGACCGGCTGCGCACGAAAGCGGAGGTCGTGGAATTTCTCGAAGGCCGGTTGGAGCCGAGCGTGTTCATCACCCACGCCGTCGAACGCCAGTGCTCGCGCGATGGCAACCGCGAACGCCAGGCGGAGCGGCACGAACTCAAACTCACGGTTGGCCAACCGTAACCTCAAACCAGAACCATTATGTACCGGATTCTTAAAACACTGCGATTTGCGCAGCCGTATTTCTTCGGGCTGCTGCCGCTCGTTTCGAGCCTGTTGCTTACGTCGGGATGCACGACGGCCAGCGCCGATTCCGCCGGAGGCACGCGCGACTTTGCGACCACGGCAGCAACCAGTGCCGCTGGAGCCTATGTCGGCGCGAACAACAGCAATAACAAAGCCAAGGGCGCTGCGATTGGCGCTGGTGCCGGGTTCGTCGTGGGTGAAGGGATCAATTATTTCAACAACAAGGCCCAGCGTGAAGCGTATCTTGCCGGATACGAAAAAGGCCAGTCCAACGCGGTGAAACAGCAATACTGGATCGCGCGCGATAACCAGCGTCCCTCGCTCGATGACGGTTACGAGGAGGCCTACTACGAAATTCCTGTTCCGCAAAGCGACCGCGAAGGCGTGCGTCGCGAACCAACCAAACGAGTCATTCGGGTCGTGGTACCCAAGGAGGAGAATTAATCATGAAAAAGCTGATCGCAGTTATTCTGATCGTCGCGGCCGGCGTCATTCCGGCCTCTGCCCAAATGGTGGTGCTCGACATGCCCAATCTCATGCAGAGCGTTTTGAACTACGGGGCGATGGCGACCCAGATCGCAAAGCAAGCGGTTCAGATCGAAAATCAGATTCAACAAATCCGGCAGTTTGAAACACAGCTTCAGCGGACGGGTGATATGGCCAGCTTCCGCAACCTGGTCGGCTTTTCAGGGTTTCGCACGGATCTCAACTTGCCGACACAGATCAGAACCTGGTCGGATGGGCTCACTCGTGTCGATGGACGCGGATTGTTCGGCGATACGCGCGGCGGTGTGTTCAAGCCGGTCACGGCCCAGTTCACGGATTTCGACGGCGTGTCCCATGATCGCGATGCAGCGATTTACAAAGACGCGCAGGATACGACCGTCTCGATTGACCAATTCAAGGCCGTGCAGAGTGACGTTTACACGCGCCGCGAAAACTTGAAACGGGCCATTGCCAGCACCAGTGATGCGATGCAGGCAGCAACGACCGAGGCGGAACAACAGAAACTTCAGACCGTCCTAAACGCCCAATACGGCGAGCTCGCCGCCGTGGATGGCGAGGTCGCGTTGAGCGCTGCGGAGGTGCAGGTGAAAACGGCGGAGGCGACTGCCATGAACAACGCACAAATGGACGCGGATGCCGAGGCGCGCCGCCGTCTGGCGCAGCAGGAAACCACGAAAATTACTACCACGTTCAAACCTCAATACGAATGCCTACTACAGTATGTGACAGAACGGCAACTTTCCCAATAGC
>JAYTWC010000038.1:0-6428 GCA_043743635.1 Verrucomicrobiota bacterium
GGATCTGGCCGGCCAACTGGCATGTGATTGGGAAGGACATTCTCGTCCCGCCACACGCCGTCTACTGGCCGATAATGCTTCGGGCCGCCAATCTGCCGCTGCCGGGTGGCATCATCGCCCATGGCTGGTGGCTGCAGCGCGGGGCCAAGATGTCCAAGAGCACGGGCAACGCGCTCAACCCGCTCGACCTCGTCACGGAGTTCGGGGCCGACGCGTTCCGCTATTTCCTCATCCGCGAAATGAACGTCGGCCAGGACAGCGATTTCTCGTCCGACCAGTTCCTCGTCCGCTACACGAGCGAACTCGCCAACAACCTCGGCAATCTGGTCAACCGCACACTCAACATGACCAATCGTTTCTCCGGTGGGCTCGTGCCAGAACCAGCCGAACTCGACAAACCCGAGCAGGACCTGCGTGCGCTGTGGGACAAGACCCGCGACGAAGTCGTGCAGCTCTGCGAAGGTTTCCAGTTTCACCTCGGTCTTGAACGCACCTTCACCTTCATCACGGCGACGAATGCCTACATCGAACTCCGTGCACCGTGGAAGCTCGGCAAATCCACCGAAGCCAAAGATCAGGCGCTCCTGCGCACTTCGCTTGCGACGATGGCCGAAGCCCTGCGTTGCGCGGTCGGCCTGCTGACGGCGGTCATGCCGGAAACATCGCAGAAAATCTACGGCGTACTCGGCTACCAGCCGGGCACGGTTTGGAGCGACGAGCTGGTTTGGGGCAACAAGCTCGCCGGCAAGAAAGTTGCCGAAACGGCGATTCTCTTCCCGAGGCCGGAGAAGCCGGCGGCGGAGAAAAAATAAACAACCGAATATCTTTCTCATTCTTCTTTATCGTTCTCGTTCCTCCGGTTTTCGAAGGGAGAAAGATAAAGAGAAAGAGAACGAGAAAAGATTTGAGTGACTGTTTTGCCCTTAAATCCTGCCGAGAATTCCTCACCTGAAGCGTTGCGAGCGTTTCTCGCGCAGTGTCAGGCGCTGGCGGGTAAGATCGGGCGGGCTCAGTTGGTGAGCATTTCCCTCGAAGTGGATGCGCTCGATCCGCTGGCGGTGCTGGAGTCGATTTTTGAGCCGGGCGAACGGCATTTCTATGTCGAGCGGCCGGCGGAGTCGTTCGCCATCGCGGGCGCGGAGGCCGTTGCTGTATTCACGGCTTCAGGACAGGATCGTTTCGCGGCGTGTCAGCGTTTCATCGATGAAACGCTCGCCAACACGATTGCGGTGGGCGATCTGAAGGCGCCGTTTGCGGGGCCGCATTTTTTTACGGCGTTCACGTTTTTCGATGAGACCGAAACCGGCGAACCGTTCGAGGCTGCGAGCGTTTTTGTACCGCGCTGGCAGGTTTCATGTCGCGAGGGGCGGACGGTGGCGGTAGCGAACCTACTGATAGACGCCAATACGGCTCTCGATGTGCTTGCGGCCAAGATCTGGCGCGCCCGCCAAAAGTTTGGCGCGTTTGATTACGCGGAGCCGGAATTTTCGGAAGCAGGGAAACGGGCTGCAATTGCCATCACGGAAGTCGGTGGTGAAGGGCATTATGAGACAGCGGTTCGAGCCGCGTTGGAACACATTCAGGCTGGCGATTTCAGAAAAATCGTGGTCGCCCGGGCCAAGGACTTGCGGGCGAGCGAGGCATTTCATCCTTTACAGGTGTTGAATGGTTTGCGTCAACGTTACCCGGATTGTTATGCGTTTTCGGTGGCGAATGGTCGTGGCCAGAGTCTGATTGGCGCGAGTCCGGAACGGCTTTTAAGGGTGTGTGGTGGTTCGGTTTTGACCGAGGCACTGGCGGGTTCCGCTCCGCGCGGTGCATCGGCGAGCGAGGATGCAGCACTGGCTGGTGCTTTGGTGCGCAATGAAAAGGAACAGGCTGAGCACGCGTGTGTGCTGGAGTCGATATTGCGTCGGTTGAAACCGCTCGGTCTTAAACCACAATTTCCCGACAAACCAACGTTGCGACGGCTGGCCAATGTTCAGCATTTGCACACGCCGGTAAGCGCTGAAATCGCGTCCGGCGTGCGCATGCTTGATGTGCTGGCGTGCCTGCATCCCACGCCTGCGGTTGGCGGTTCGCCGCGTGAAGCGGCGGTGGCGCGTATTCAGGAACTGGAGTCGTTTCCCCGCGGCTTGTATGCCGGGGCGCTGGGTTGGATCAACTCGAGCGGGGAAGGGGAGTTTTTTGTTGGCCTGCGGTCGGCCCTCATTGAGGGCCCGAATGCTCGACTTTATGCAGGGGCTGGGATCATGGCGGGTTCAGATCCGGCGCGCGAACGGGCGGAAACGGAGCTCAAATTCTCGGCCATGCAGGCCTCTTTGCTGGATAGTCAGGCGGCGGGTTGAGCGCCTGGTTTTGGAAAATTGCCTCTGACAAGAGTTAACAAGACGGTTCGACGTCGGAGGGCCGTTTCTTAGGTCGCTGACTAAAGTATTAGCCGCAACCGAGTGGGCACTCCGTTGTTCGAATACTTCAAAATTAGCCGCTTGAAGGTTCGACTCGTGCTGTATGCGCGGTGCTTTAATGCGCGAATTTTTATTTATATGAACCGACTCACACGAGCCTACCTGAAGCAAAATGGTGTTACCGCCGGCAAGACCGCCTGCGGCACATTAACGACCTTCCCCGAGAAGATCGTCCAATTTGGCGAGGGCAATTTCCTCCGCGCCTTCGTCGATTGGAAAATCGATGAACTTAACGAAAAAGGCCTCTTCGGTGGTCAGGTGCTCGTCACCCAGCCGATCAAGCAGGGCATGGCAGCCGAGATTCAGGCCCAAGACGGCCTCTACACGGTGCTCATGCGCGGCGTCGAGGCAGGCAAGGTCGTCGAGTCGCGTCGCATCATCACCGCGATCAGCCGCGCGATTAACCCCTACGACCAGTGGGCCGAACTCGTGAAGGCGTTTCGTGGCGATGTCCTCCGGTTCGTTGTTTCGAACACCACCGAGGCCGGCATCGCTTACGTCGATGAAGCGCACAAGCCTGGCGTTTGCCAGGACTCGTTTCCCGCCAAGGTCGCGAACTTGCTGCTCGAACGTTTCGACGCCGTCAAAGGCGACACCAAGCGCGGCCTCGTTTTTCTCCCGTGCGAACTGATCGAGAAAAACGGCGAAAACCTCCGCAAGTGCGTTCTCCAGTATGCCGCCGCGTGGAAACTCTCCGCTGATTTCATCAAGTGGGTCGAGACCGCGAATTATTTTTGCAACACGCTCGTCGATCGCATCGTCCCCGGTTACCCGCGTGACGAAGCTTCGCGCATCGTCAATGAACTCGGTTACGACGACAAACTGCTCGTCGCCGCTGAGTATTTCCACCTCTGGGTCATCGAAGGGCCGAAGCATCTCGGCGAAGAAATCCCGTTCCACAAGGCCGGTCTCAACGTCATCTGGACCGACGACATGACGCCTTACCGCACACGCAAGGTTCGGCTTCTCAACGGTGCGCACACCTCCAGCGTGCTCGGCGCTTTCGAGGCCGGCTGCAACACCGTGCGCGAGATGGTCGAAGATCCGATTTGCGGCGCGTTCATCCGCAAGGCCGTGTTCGACGAAATTCTCCACCAGGTCCCGTTGCCTCCGATGGAGCGCAAGGCCTACGCCGACTCCGTCATGGAACGTTTCTGCAATCCGTTCGTGCGCCACGAGCTGCTCTCGATCTCGCTCAACTCCGTTTCGAAGTGGAAAGTCCGCGTGCTCCCGTCGCTCCTCGATTGCCAAAAAGACTTCGGCAAACTGCCGCCCGCGCTCTCGTTCTCACTAGCCTCTTTGATCTGGTTCTACTGCGGCGAACCTGTCTCGGCCAACGAACTTCGTGGCAACCGCAACCGCCAGTCGTATCCAATCAAGGACGACGCTCCGATCTTGGCTTTCTTCGCCGAAGCCTGGAAAAAAGCCGCCGACCTCAAGCCCGAGAGCCTGCGCGCCCTCACCGTTGCCACGCTCAGTCGCAAAGATTTCTGGGGCCAGGATCTCACCGAGATCCCCGGCTTCACCGATCTCGTCGCCTCCGGCTTGCAGAAAATCGCGTCGCGCGGCATGCGTGCGACCCTCGCCGAAATCGTCGCCACGAGCTACTAATGTTACAGGGTAGGGCGGATTATCCTTAATCCGCCGCGCCGCCCCAACGATGCCGAACCGGCGCGTTAGGGATAACGCGCCCTACCTCGAACCGTATATCATCATTCCATCCATGAAGGAAAATACACTTCACATTCACCCGAGCGACAACGTCGCCGTGGCGCTGACCGACCTTGCCGTCGGCCAGACTGCCACCGTCGCGGGCAAACCAGTCACCATCACCACGGTCATCGGTCGCGGCCACAAGTTCGCGCTCCGGCTGATCAAAAAGGGTGAAAACATCCTCAAGTTCAGCCAGCCGATCGGCCACGCGATTGAGGACATTCCCGCCGGTGCCAAGGTCCACGTGCACAACGTCAAGACCAACCTCGACGGCGTGCTCAGCTACACTTACCAGCCCGCGCTCGTCACGCTGCCCGCGATCAACGACGGCATGACCTTCGACGGTTACGTGCGCTCCGATGGCGAAGTCGGCATTCGCAACGAGATTTGGATACTTCCGACGGTTGGCTGCGTGAACGAGGTTTCACAAGCGATTCGTCGTCGCATCCTGGAAAACGAATTGCCCGAGGGCATCGATGGCATCCACGTTTACGCGCATCCCTACGGCTGCTCGCAACTCGGCGGCGACCACGCCAACACGCAGACGATCCTGGCCGATCTCGCGCGTCATCCGAATGCCGGTGGCGTGTTGATCGTTGGTCTCGGTTGCGAAAACAACACGATGTCCAGCTTCCGTACCGTGCTCGGCGAACTGGATCAACAGCGTTACCGCTTCATGGTCGCGCAGGACTCGAACGACGAAATCGCGTCGGGCATTACGCTTGCGAACGAGCTCATCGCCTACGCTTCGAAGGCGAAGCGCCAGCCTGTGCCGGTGTCGAAACTCCGCGTAGGTCTAAAGTGCGGCGGTTCCGATGGTTTCTCCGGCATCACCGGCAATCCGCTCGTCGGCGCGTTCTCCGATCGCTTGATCGCACGTGGCGGCACCTCGGTGCTGACCGAAGTGCCCGAGATGTTCGGCGCCGAGGCGCTCTTCATGAATCGTTGCGAAACCAAGCAAGTCTTCGATGACTGCGTCGGCATGATCAACGGCTTCAAGGAGTACTTCCAGCGCTACAATCAGGTCGTTTACGAGAACCCATCGCCAGGTAACAAAGACGGCGGCATCTCGACGCTCGAAGAAAAATCGCTCGGCTGTCTGCAGAAGGGCGGCACCTCGACGGTGGTTGAGATTCTGCCCTACGGCGGACGCGTGAAGAAACACGGCCTCAACTTCTTGACTGGTCCGGGCAACGACATCGTTTCCTGCACGGCCATGACCGCTGCGGGCGCGCACATGATCTTGTTCACCACGGGACGCGGCACGCCGCTCGGCGCACCGGTGCCGACGTTGAAGATAGCGACGAACACCGATCTCGCCACGCGCAAGTCGGGCTGGGTCGATTTCAACGCCGGTCAACTCCTCGAAAACAAAACGATGCCGCAGCTCGCCGACGAATTGCTCGCGCACGTCGTGGACATCGCCAGCGGCCGCAAACTCGCCCGCAACGAAGAAAACGGCTTCCGCGAAATCGCCATCTTCAAAGACGGCGTGACACTGTAATTATTCGTCGAAGATTACTTCCAAGGCCGCAGCTTAAACGCTGCGGCCTTTTTGTTGCACGAGTCGTTCTTGACCGTGCCCCGGCGTGCGGCAATTTCGCTGCCATGATTATTTATCCAGCCATCGACATCAAAGGCGGCCGTTGTGTGCGCCTCTCGCAAGGCCGTGCCGATCAGGAAACCGTTTACTCGGAAAACCCGGTCGAGGTCGCCCTGCAGTTTAAACAGGCCGGTGCGGCTTGGGTGCATGTGGTGGATCTGGACGGCGCGTTCACCGGTGAGTCACAAAACCTCTCCGTGGTGCGCGCGATCGCGGCCCTCGGCATGAAGGTCGAACTCGGTGGCGGCCTGCGCACACGCCTGGCCGTGGAACGTGCGCTTGGCATCGGCGCTTCGCGTGTCGTGATCGGTACGCGCGCGGCGGAGAGCGAGGCCTTTGTGAGCGAGCTAGTGAAACTTTTTGGAGATCGCATTGCGGTCGGCATCGACGCAAAAAACGGCCAGGTTGCGGTCAAGGGCTGGGTTGACACGACCGCCGCCACCGCGCTCGGCATGGCGCAACGTATGGACCAGCTCGGCGTTCGTACTTTGATTTACACCGACATTAGCACCGATGGAATGCTAACAGGTCCTAATCTGCCAGCGCAGGAGACGATGTTAAGCGCCGTCAGCTGTCGCGTGATTGCTTCGGGTGGTGTTTCGCAGCAGAACGACGTTGATGTTCTCAACTCGCTGGCGAAGAAA